>NZ_CAURKP010000264.1:0-5572 GCF_963525155.1 uncultured Rhodococcus sp. | reverse complement strand
TACGCCGATTACTCGTTGTGGCAGCGTGAGGTTCTCGGGTCCGAGGACGATCCGCAGTCCGTCATCGCGCAACAGATCACTTACTGGGCGCAAGCACTGGACGGCGTGCCCGAACAGTTGAATCTTCCGGGGGATCGGGCTCGGCCGGCGGTATTCTCCGGTCAGGGAGCGACATTCGAATTCTCGATCGGTCAGGAATTGCATGAGCGGCTGATCAGCGTGGGCCGGGAACACAATGCGTCGATGTTCATGGTGGTCCATGCGGCTCTGGCGTCGCTTCTCGCTCGTCTGTCGGGAACAACGGACATCAACATCGGTGCACCGATGGCCGGGCGAGGTGAATCCGAACTCGACGATTTGATCGGAATGTTCGTCAACACCCTGGTTTTGCGTACCGAGGTTGATCCTTCGGCGGCGTTCACAACACTTCTGGCCTCGGCTCGGGAAACCGACCTTCAGGCGTTCGCGCACTCGGACCTTCCGTTCGAGCGGCTCGTGGAAGTGCTGGATCCCGTTCGGTCGAGGGCACATCACCCGCTGTTCCAGGTGGCATTGGCATTTCAGAACCTGGGGCAGAACTCGTTGGCTCTGCCCGGTCTGACGGCGGCCGAGTTCGAAATCGACGAGACCGTGGCCAAGTTCGACCTGCAGCTCACGATCAGTGAGGTATCAGAAGGGCTGTCGGCGACGTTCACGTACGCGACGGATCTGTTCGACGAATCGACCGTCCGCGGATTCGCCGCACGATTGATGCGCATTCTGAACGGAATTGCGACGGACCCCGCAACTTCAGTGGGTGACATCGAAATCCTCGACGCGTCCGAGCGTGAGGTTCTGACGAGTCAAAGGGCTTCGTCAGGAGTAGCGCAGGCGCCGTTGGCCGAGATTCTTGCCGACGCTGCTGCGCGCTACCCGGACAACGTCGCTTTGCGCTACCCCGGCACGGCGCAGGCCGCGGCCGGTAGGTCCATGATGTATCGAGAGGTCGACGAGTGGTCGTCGAAGCTGGCCCGCGTTTTGATCAACCGTGGTCTCGGGGCTGAAGATCTTGTGGCGGTGTCGATTCCGAGATCCGTCGAATCGATACTCGCGGTCTGGGCAGTGTCGAAGACCGGGGCAGCGGTCGTTCCGATCGATCCGCACTATCCGGCAGACCGTATCGCGCACATGCTCAGCGACTCGGGTGCGAAGGTTGGCCTCACCCTCGACGTCGAACGTCCGAATCTCGCCGACGACGTCGAGTGGTTGGTCGTGGACGGACCGCTCGGCGAACAGATGATCGCCGGAGTGTCCGGAGCGCCAATCGATGCCGAGGAACGTGTCCGTCCACTGACGACTGCTCATCCGGCTTGGGTCATCTACACCTCCGGCACGACAGGACTGCCGAAGGGCGTTGTCGCAACCAACGCGGGACTGGCGAGCTTCAGTGTCACGCAGGCCGCGCATTACCTCGTGAAGCCCACCTCGCGGACATTGCACTTCGCGTCACCGAGTTTCGACGCGTCGATGCTCGAGTTGTTCCTCGCGGTGGCCACCGGCGCGACGATGGTCATCGTCCCGCCTGGCGTGTACGGCGGCGACGAACTGGCTGAGGTGTTCCGTAGCGAACGAGTCACGCATGCGTTCATCACACCCGCTGCCCTGGCGTCGATGGACCCGAGCGGCCTGGACGACCTGACGGTGGTAGGCGTGGGTGGCGAAGCGTATTCGCCGGAACTGATCAGCAAGTGGACGACAGGGGACGGATCGGCCGCGTCGGCTTCGGCTCCCAGGACATTCCTGAATGTCTACGGCCCGACCGAGACGACGATCGTGACGAACGTCAGCGTTCCGCTTCTGCCCGGTGACCGAATGGACATCGGCGCCACGATCGGTGACATGGCCGCATTCGTCCTGGACACACGACTCAATCCAGTTCCACTGGGAGTCTCGGGCGAGCTGTATCTGTCCGGTCCTCAGGTGACCCGCGGCTATCATCGTCGTCCAGGCTTGAGTGCCGATCGATTCGTGGCAAACCCGCACGGTAATCCGGGCGAGCGAATGTACCGAACCGGTGACGTGGTGCGCTGGGTCGCTGGAACGGCACCCTCCACCTACGCCGTGGAATACGTGGGCCGCAACGATTTCCAGGTCAAGATTCGCGGTTTCCGTATCGAACTGGGCGAAATCGATGCATCGCTGACGGCACACCCCGAGGTCGAGTTCGCTGCGACGATGGGTACGACCCTGCCGTCGGGTGCCCCGGCGCTGGTGTCGTACGTGTTCACCGGAAAGCACGCTTCGGTCACTTCGGCGGAATTGATCGAATTTGTCTCCAGAACCCTTCCGGCCCATATGGTTCCGGCTTCGGTTATGGTCTCCTCGGACATGCCGCTCAGTCCGGCAGGCAAGCTGGACCGAAAAGCGCTCCCAGCACCGGTTTTCGAGACCAAGGAATTCCGCGCCCCGGTCACCGAGATGGAACAAATCCTGAGCGAGATCTTCGCGGACGTTCTCGGCCTGGATCGCATCGGCACCGACGACTCGTTCTTCGCTCAGGGCGGCGACTCGATCATGTCCATCCAACTCGTCTCTCGTGCGAAGGCACGTGGGGTCGTATTCGCACCCAGTGACGTCTTCGAGAGCAAGACTGTCGCGGCATTGGCCGACGTGGCGAAGTATGCCGCCGACGTCGGGGCCGCGGTGGTGCTCGAGGAGTTGCCGGGCGGTGGAGTCGGCTGGATGCCGTTGACGCCGATCGAACGATTCATGGTCGAGCGCGGTGGCAGCTACAACCGATTCACGCAGACGATGACTCTCGAGCTTCCACTCGGAGTGCATCGAACCGACATCGTGCGAACACTCGCCGCAGTCGTCGACCACCACGACATGTTCCGCTCGCGGCTGATCTCCGACGGTCGCGGATGGGGGATGTCGGTCTCCGAGCCCGGAACCGTGGACGTCGAGGATCTGCTCAGCCGCGTCGATGTCGACGCGGCTGCGGACGAGTCGACAATTGTTCTCACGGCTTCCAAGGGCCTCGACGAGGCTCTCGGCCGGTTGAATCCGGCGGACGGCGTAATGGTTCAGTTCGTGTGGGTCGACTTCGGTCCCACTCGCACCGGGCGCTTGATCATCGCTGCACATCACCTGATCGTCGACGGGGTCTCCTGGCGAATCATCGTTCCGGATCTGGTGTCGGCTGCGGCTCAGATGGCCGGGGCGAGCGGAGCGACGGGGGATGTTGCTCTCGAGCCGACCGGTACGTCGATGCGACGCTGGGCTCATGCTTTGTCCGAAGAGGCCCATCGGGATTCGCGTGTGGCCGAGCTGGATACGTGGCGGAAGGTGTTGCAGACACCGGACCCGGTGCTGGGTAAGAGGGCGTACGACTCTGCCGTCGACGTTGCGGCAACGGTTCAGCGGATAAGCGTGACGGTCCCCACTCAGGTGACGGAGACTCTGTTGACCACGCTGCCGGAGGTTTTCAACGGCGGCGCCAACGACGGCCTGCTCGCTGGACTGGCACTCGCGCTGATCGAGTGGCGTCGCCGAGGCGGAATCGACTCGACGTCTGCTTTGCTGCAACTCGAGGGCCACGGTCGCGAAGAAGCCGTGATTCCTGGCGCGGATCTGTCAAGGACCGTTGGCTGGTTCACCGCTGCCTTCCCGATCAGTCTCGATCTTTCCGAGGTAGATCTGGGTGACGCTTTCGCCGGAGGTGATTCGGCGGGACGCGCGATCAAAGCAGTGAAGGAACAGCTTCTGGCGATCCCGGACAAGGGCGTCGGGTACGGACTGCTGCGCTACCTGAACGAAGACACGCGCGCAGTGCTTTCTCGCTTCGCCGGGGGACAGGTCAGCTTCAACTACCTGGGACGAGTTGTCGCCGAGGATCTTCCGGCAGGCGTCGAGGGACTCGGGTGGCTGCCGGCCGGCGATTTCGCCAACGTGTCGGCACCCGAAGACGTCGACATGCCCGCAAACAAGGTCGTCGACATCAATGCGATCGTCAACGACGGCGCAGACGGTGCTGTTCTGGAGGCCTCTTTCGCATACCCCGTCGGTGCCATCGACGGCGAGAGTGTCGAGACATTTGCACAGATTTGGGTCGAAGCACTGACTGCCCTGGCGGAGCATTCTCGCTCCGTCGGAGCCGGTGGACTCACACCGTCCGACGTGCCGCTTGTCTCCGTGAGCCAACGAGATATCGACGGCTTCGAGAATCGATTCGGTACGGTGACCGACATCTGGCCCCTGGCACCGCTGCAGTCCGGTTTGCTCTTCCACGCGATGTTGGCAGAATCCAGCGTCGACCTCTACTCGGTGCAGATGATTCTCACTCTGTCCGGGAAGGTGGATGCCGACCGCTTGCGCACTGCAGCACAGGGAATCATCGACCGTTATGCGAACCTGCGAACGGCATTCACGGCCGACGACGACGGAACGCCGGTCCAGATAGTCCTCGAAGACGTTCCAGTCCCGTGGCGGAACATCGATCTCAGCGATATTGCGGCCGTCGACCGTGAGGCAGCTCTGAACGAAGTTTTGACGGCTGACCAGGCGACACACTTCGACATGGCGTCACCGCCGTTGATTCGGTTCACCTTCGTCACCATGGCGGAGGGGGACTATCGCTTGGTGGTGGCGAATCACCACATTATTCTCGACGGTTGGTCGGTGCCACTGCTCTTGCAGAACCTGTTGGCGCTGTACGCGACGCGTGGTGACGACTCGGTTCTTCCGCGTGTGCGTAGCTATCGCAATTACCTGGCGTGGCTTGTCGATCAGGATCGTGATCGATCACTCACAGCCTGGGCGGATGTGCTTTCCGGCGTCGAAGAGCCGACGCTGCTTGCTCAGGTCACAGGCGGACAGGAATTCACCGCGCTGTCACAGAAGCTGAACGTGTCGATGTCGTCGGAGACAACCGCGGCGCTCACCGCTCTGGCCGCACGACTCGGGGTCACCGCCAACACGATCGTGCAGAGCGCGTGGGCGGTCCTGCTCGGTGCGTTGACCGGAACCGACGACGTTGTCTTCGGTGCAACAGTGTCCGGCCGGCCACCGGCGCTCACCGGCGTCGAATCGATGGTCGGGTTGTTCATCAACACCCTCCCCGTGCGGGTGCGCCTCGACGCCGCGGAGTCCGTCGAAGAATTGGTTGCCAGGGTCCAGATCGAGCAGGCGAGAATGCTTGATCATCACTATCTCGGTTTGACCGATGTCCAGAAAGCAGCGGACGTCGGAACACTGTTCGACACGTTGGTTGTATTCGAGTCGTACCCGGTCGACCGTGAGGGCCTCGCCGCACAGGCGGATGTTCTCGACGGAATGATGATCGACGACATTGCCTCGGACGATTCCACGAACTACCCGTTGACCCTGCTGATCGCACTCGACGAGCAGTTGCACTTGACGCTGCGGTACCTACCGGACTTCTTCGATGCCGACTACGCAACTGCGTTGCTGGACAGAGTTCTTCGACTGCTCTCCTCCGTAGCCACCGATCCTTCGGTGCGTGTTGGTGACGTTGATATTTTGGATTCTGTTGAGCGTTCGTTGGTGCTCGAGGGGTGGAATGACACGGCTC
>NZ_CAURKP010000263.1:0-5642 GCF_963525155.1 uncultured Rhodococcus sp. | reverse complement strand
AAAAGTGTATTCATGGACGCGAACGATATGCACTTTTAGGCGGCGTCGACATATCTCTTCCGGCTGGGTGTAAACCCCGAAACGGCTCCACGCCCGGGCGCATTCTACGAAATGAATCCGACAGGGCGTGGAGCCGTTTGTGTAAAGGTCCGACTATCGCTGGTTGCGGGGCTTCCAGACCACCAACGCGTTGTTGCGCGGAATCGGCACGAGATCCCGGCGATAGCCCGCATGGACTTTCGCGATCTCCTCGGCCAATTCGCGGACGCGATGCTGCAGAGCCTCGACCTGGTTGGTCAGTTCGATGATTCGTTTGATTCCGGCAAGGTTGACTCCCTCGTCCTGCGAAAGCCGTTGCACTTCACGAAGAAGCGCAACATCACGCGGGGAGTAGCGTCGTCCGCCACCGGTGGTTCGATGCGGGGTGACCAACCCGAGTCGGTCGTAATTACGCAAAGTCTGCGCGTGCATTCCGGCCAACTCGGCTGCCACCGAGATCACGAAGATCTGAGCGTCAGGATCGACCGTCGCATCCCATTGATTCTGCGGTCGCTCTGTCATCATGCACCGGCCCACCCGGCCCGTGGATCGAACCCGCTCGCCTTCTCGGCTTCGAGATAGGTTTTCAGCGCTTCGATCGCCGGGTCGTCCAACTTCTGCGGAACGGATACCTTGACCGTGACCAGAAGGTCACCGGCACCGTCCGGCCGCTTGGGGATACCGCGTCCGCGAACTCGCAGAATGCGTCCGTCCACCGTTCCAGCCGGAACCTTCACTCCGACACGGCCTTCCAAAGTCGGCACGGACAGTGTCGTTCCCAGCACCAGCTCGCCGTAGCTCACCGGAACCGTCAGTGTCAGGTCGTCGCCGTTGCGTCCGAAGACACTGTCCGGCTTGACGCGGATGTTGACGAACAGGTCGCCGGCCGGAGCGCCGCGGAGTCCCGCTTCGCCCTTGCCCTTGAGTCTGATCTTCTGACCGTCACTCACACCGGCAGGCACGCGAACCGTGATGGTCCGTGTGCGATTGGTGACGCCGCTACCGTGGCAGTCTTCACACGGCGAGTCGATGATCGAGCCGGTTCCCCGGCAATCGTCACACGGCTCACTGAATCCGAAGGCGCCCTGGTTGCGGCTGACCACGCCGGTTCCGTTGCAATGTGGGCACACTCGCGGGCTGGTGCCCGGCTTTGCGCCGCTGCCGTGACACGTGGTGCACGACGTAGGGCTGGTCAGACGAAGAGGGACAGTGACACCGAGCGCCGCTTCACGGAAGGCGAGCGTCGTCTCGGTCTCGAGATCCTTGCCTCGACGCGGGCGGTTGGGCGCAGCTGTTCGCTGGCCCGCTCCCCCGCGGTTGAACAATCCGCCGAAGATGTCTCCGAGACCCGAGTCCTGCCCACCGGCCCCGCCGCCGAACAGGTCGTTGATGTCGAAACCACCAGCGCCGGGGTTGAATCCGCCGCCGCCCTGCGCGCGGGGGCCGAAGCCGCCGCTGGCAAAGAGGCGCCGAGCCTCGTCGTACTCCTTGCGCTTGTCCGGATCAGACAGAACGGCATGAGCTTCACTGACGGACTTGAAACGCTCTTCGGCCTTCGCATCGTCAGGGTTGGCGTCGGGATGAAGATCCCGAGCCAGCTTGCGATACGCCTTCTTGATTTCGTCGGCCGTCGCGGTGGACGAGACGCCCAGCTCCTTGTAGAAGTCCTTCTCGATCCACTCCCGTTGACTCACTGGGCGTCTCCTCCTCTCACTCTTACTTCGCTTCTTGTTCTGAACCGTCTGCAGGCTTGTCGCCTACCCGGTCCGTCACGGCCACCATCGCGGTCCGAAGGACCCGGTCGCCGAGCTTGTATCCCTTGCGCATGACCGTCCCGAGTACCGGGTCGTGGCCTTCGCCTTCATGCTGCACCGCTTCGTGGAGTGCGGGATCGAAATCGTCACCCTCGCTGCCGAAGTCGGTCAAACCCAGACCCGTCAGGGTCGTGTTGAGTTTGTCTGCGAGTGCACGCAGTGGACCCGATTCGAGGTCACCGTGTGCCCGAGCGCGATCCAGGTCGTCGAGAATTCCGATGAGCTCGGTGATGACCGAAGCCCGCGCGGTTTCCTTGATGACCTGCTTGTCACGCTCGACGCGACGACGGTAGTTGGTGAACTCCGCCTGAAGTCGCTGCAGATCCGCAGTCCGTTCGGCGAGCTGATCGGTGGCGGATGCTTCCTCCACGATCGACTCTGCTTCCTGAACTACCCCTGTGTCTTCCGAGTCGAGCGGCGGCAGGGATTCCCCCGCCGCCTCTCCCTGTGCACCGGTCTCGGGGTCGACCGGGTTGTTCTCGGAGTTGTCCGAGGTCACTTCTTGTCCGAGTCGGTGGGCTCGTCGACAACCTCGGCGTCGACGACGTCGTCGTCATTGCCTGCGCCGTCGGTGTTTCCGGCCTCGTTTGCAGCGGAAGCCTCGTAGATGGCCTGGCCCAGAGCCTGCGACTCGGTGCCCAGCTTCTCCACTGCGGTCTTCACTGCAGCGATGTCGGTGCCTGCCAGGGCGTCGTTGACGTCCTTGACCGCTGCCTCGACCTTGGTCAGGATCTCCTCGGAGACCTTGCCCGCGTTCTCACCTTCACGCTGCTCCTTGACGAACTTCTCCGTCTGGTGGACCAGCGACTCGGCCTGGTTGCGGACCTCTGCCTCTTCGCGACGGGCCTTGTCTTCCTCGGCGTGAGCCTCGGCGTCCTTGACCATGCGCTCGATCTCTTCCTTGGACAGACCGGAGCCGTCCTGGATCTTGATCGTGTTTTCCTTGCCGGTGCCCTTGTCCTTCGCCGTCACGTGCACGATGCCGTTGGCGTCGATGTCGAAGGTGACCTCGATCTGCGGAACGCCACGCGGGGCGGGCGGCAGATCGGTGAGCTCGAAGGAGCCGAGCAGCTTGTTGTGCGAAGCGATTTCGCGCTCACCCTGGAAGACCTGGATCTGCACCGAAGGCTGGTTGTCGTCAGCGGTGGTGAAGGTCTCGGAACGCTTCGTGGGGATCGTGGTGTTGCGCTCGATGAGCTTGGTCATCACGCCACCCTTGGTTTCGATGCCGAGGGAAAGCGGCGTGACGTCGAGGAGCAGAACGTCCTTGACCTCACCCTTGAGCACACCGGCCTGGAGTGCGGCGCCGACGGCGACGACCTCGTCCGGGTTGACGCCCTTGTTGGGCTCACGGCCACCGGTCAGTTCACGAACCAGATCGGAGACGGCCGGCATACGGGTGGAGCCACCGACGAGCACGACATGGTCGATGTCCTTGACGGCGATTCCGCTGTCCTTGATCACTGCCTGGAACGGCGCACGGGTGCGATCGAGCAGGTCGGAGGTGATCTTCTGGAACTCGCTGCGGGTGAGCTGCTCGTCCAGGAAGAGCGGGTTCTTGTCCGCGTCGACCGTGATGTACGGGAGGTTGATGGAGGTGCTCTGCGAGCTGGAGAGCTCGATCTTCGCCTTCTCCGCAGCCTCACGCAGACGCTGCAGGGCCATCTTGTCCTTGGTCAGATCGATGCCGTTCTGAGCCTTGAACTTGTCGACCAGCCAAGCGACGACGCGCTCGTCCCAGTCGTCGCCACCGAGGTGGTTGTCACCGGAGGTTGCGCGAACCTCGACGACACCGTCGCCGATTTCGAGCAGGGAGACGTCGAAGGTGCCGCCACCGAGGTCGAAGACCAGAATGGTCTGCTCGGTGTCACCCTTGTCGAGTCCGTATGCCAGTGCAGCCGCGGTGGGCTCGTTGACGATACGAAGGACGTTGAGGCCGGCGATCTGGCCGGCTTCCTTGGTTGCCTGACGCTGTGCGTCCTCGAAGTACGCGGGGACGGTGATGACGGCGTCGGTGATGTCTTCGCCGAGGTAAGCCTCCGCGTCACGCTTGAGCTTCATGAGCGTGCGGGCGCTGATTTCCTGCGGCGTGTACTTCTTGCCGTCGATTTCCACGTTCCAGTCAGTGCCGATGTGGCGCTTGACGGAGCGGAGGGTGCGGTCGACGTTCGTGACTGCCTGGTTCTTCGCGGGCTGACCGACGAGAACCTCGCCGTTCTTGGCAAATGCGACCACCGAGGGGGTGGTACGTGAGCCTTCGGCGTTGGCGACCACTACGGGCTCGCCGCCCTCCAGCACTGCAACTACCGAGTTGGTCGTACCGAGATCGATACCGACTGCACGAGCCATAGTGTTCCTACCTTTCGTTCTGCGGTTCTCTGCCCGAGTGGTTGATCTCGAACATGACCGCGAGCTTTTCGCTTGGTGAGCGTCCTCCGCTCAAGTTTGCCTCCGACCGTGGCCGGGAGTCAACTTGAAGTTGAGCCGAGGGCGCTCAAGCTTGTCGAAATGGTCAACTACAGCCCACGTAGATTTGTTCCCGCCTTCCCCGAAAAGCCGGAAAAGTGCGCCACATCACTTCCGAATCTCTCCGAATGGCTACGATCGGCCGGTGACCGATCCCGACAATTCTCCCGCGCGACCTCCTCGCCCGTCACCTCCACGCCCGGCACCCGAGCGACCCGACGTCTCGGTTCGGCCGCTCCGACCTGCAGCGAGCGACGAGACACCCAAAGCCGTGACATTGTCCACCTCTGCCTGGATCGGCTCGTTCGTCGTCCTGGCCGGAATCGCCGGAGTGGTAGTCACCAGCCTCGACGACGTCCGGTCGGCTCTCGAAGAATCGACTGCGCGCGACAATCCCGGATACTCGTCCACCGACATCTCCGATGCCGTGACCGTCGTACTCGCCGGCAGCGGCGGCGGCGCTCTCGTCCTGGTCCTGCTCGCACTCATGAGCCTTCAACTCCTCCGCGCACGCAAGAACGCCGGGCGGGTGATGACGGCGATCGTGGGAGTCGTGAGCATCGCGGCCGGACTCGGCTTCATGTCTCTGGTCGACGGCGCAGCAGACATCGGCGCCGGAGTTCTGAGATGGGGTCCGATTCTCTACTGCGCCCTGGTCGCGGTGGCGGCGATCGCTCCGTTCGCTCCCGGTGTCAGCACCTGGCTGCGGGGACGCCGATGAAGGTTCACGTACAACTGGACTCCGCGCCGGGCGCGGGCGCTGCTCGTAGCCGTGAACTCGCGGAGACCGGCGCCGGTGGCCTGTTCACGTTCGAGGGACCACACGACGTGTTCTTCCCGCTCGTCGAAGCAGCATCGGCCGTCGACCTCGACCTGATGACCAACGTCGCCATCGCATTCCCCCGCAGTCCCATGCATCTGGCGCATTCGGCCAACGACCTGCAGTTGCTCAGTCGCGGCCACTTTCGACTGGGTCTCGGATCGCAGATCAAACCGCACATCGAAAAACGCTACAGCGCAACGTGGTCGCGTCCGGCGGCCCGCATGAAGGAGACGGTCGCAGCGGTCAAGGCGATCTTCACTGCGTGGGAGAACACCTCGACGCTGAACTTCCGCGGCGAGTTCTTCACCCACACGTTGATGCCTCCGACGTTCGATCCCGGCCCCAACCCCTATGGGCCGCCGCCCATCCTGATGGGTGCGCTCGGACCGGTGATGACCAGGACGGCTGCCGAGGTGGCCGACGGACTACTGGTCATGCCGTTCCACACGCAACGTCATTTCCTCGAACGAACACTTCCGGCCGTCGATGCCGGTCTTCAC
>NZ_CAURKP010000262.1:0-5720 GCF_963525155.1 uncultured Rhodococcus sp. | reverse complement strand
CTCTGGCAGCAGTGACGATTTCCGGCTCCAGGATCGGCATGACCTCGTCGCTGGACATCACCTGCTGAACCGGCTGTCCGTCGATCGAGGGGAACTTCGTCCGCAAGCTCTCGTGGCGCCCCAGTACGTCCGCTACCGCGGCCTGCAATGCGGCGAAGTCCAGATCGCCGTCGAGGCGCACTGCCAGGGGAACGTTGTAGGCGGGGGACGTCACGTCGAACTGGTTGAGGAACCACATCCGCTTCTGTGCCAGTGACACGGGCAGTGGGTCCGGGCGGGATCGCCGAGTCAACGGTGGTCTGGGGTTCTCGCCGCGGCCGACGCTCTCCGCCAGACGAGACAGCTGCCGAACTGTCGGAGACTCGAACAGTCCTCGAACGCCGATGTCGGTGCCGAGAAGTGCGTTGACGCGGGCGATGACGCGGGTCGCGGTCAGTGAGTTTCCGCCGACGTCGAAGAAGTGAGTGTCGATACTGATCGGAGACACTCCGAGCACGTCCTCGAAAACGCCCACCACCAGCCGTTCCAACTCGGTGGCCGGTGCAGTGAGTGTTTCGGCATCGGTGTCGAAACGAGGCGCCGGAAGAGCAGCCCGATCGACCTTGCCGACGCCGGTCAGCGGTAGTTCGTCGAGCACGACGACGCTTGCGGGCACCATGTGTGCCGGCAGTAGCTCCCGTGCCGCCGCCCGGATGTCCTCGGCGCTCACCCGGCGTTCGTCGTCGCAGACGACATATGCCGCCAAGGCCTGCTCGTCGGAGGGTCCGCGCACCGCCAACGTGACCGCGTACTCCACGCCGGGCAGCTGACCCAACGCCGTGTCGACCTCGCCGAGTTCGATACGGAAGCCGCGGATCTTGACCTGGAAGTCGCTGCGTCCGAGGTACTCGATGGTGCGGTCGCTGCGCCAGCGCACCACGTCGCCCGTGCGGTACATCCGCTCCCCCGGCTCGCCGTACGGGTTGGCGACAAATCGTTCGCTCGTCAGTGGTGAGCGCCCGTGATAGCCGCGCGCGAGTCCGACTCCGGCGACATACAGTTCGCCGGGAACTCCGACGGACACCGGTTGAAGTCTGCGATCGAGGACGACCTCGCTGAATCCGCGGTTCGGCGGTCCGAGATAGACCTTCTCGCCGGCCGGGATGGGGTCGCTGAGGTTGCAGGAGATGGTGGTTTCGGTGGGTCCGTAGACGTTGACGAACGATCTTCCCGGCGCCCAGGTGCGCACCAGGTCCGCCGAGGGCGCCTCGCCGCCCACCGTGATGGTGGTCAGTTCGTCGATTCCCTCGGGATCCACCGACGTCAGCGCTGCAGGCGTGATGAACGCGTGGGTGACATGTCCCTCGCGGAGAACGTCGGCCAGTTCGGTTCCTCCGTAGACGGTGGTGGGAGCTACGACCAGTTCACCGCCGACGGCGAAGGCGAGCAGGTACTCGAGAACGGAGGCGTCGAAGCTCGGAGAGGCGAAATGCAGTGCGCGTGAATTCTCGGTGAGACCGTAGCGATGACGCTGTTCGTCGGCGAAGTTCTCGAGACCGGTGTGCGTGACGACGACGCCCTTGGGTCGGCCGGTCGAGCCCGAGGTGTAGATGAGGTAGGCAGTGTTCTCCAACCGCGGGGTTCCTCGACGCTCGTCCTCGCGTAGCGGCGCCGTGGACACTCCGGAGAGCCGAGCGATGCTCGTCGGGTCGTCGAGTTCGAGCCACTTCGTCACACCGCCGTCGCCGGGTCTGTGGGCAGCCGTGGTCAATCCGAGCGAGGATGCCGAGTCCTCGAGCATGAACGAGATCCGGTCACTCGGGTAGCGAGGATCGATCGGCACGAAGGCGGCGCCGGTCTTGGTGATCGCCCAGACCGCTGCGACGGATTCGAAGGAGCGTTCCACACAGATCGCCACCCGTGAATCCGGCCCGGCGCCTTCAGCGATCAGCACGCGCGCCCACTGATTCGACGCCTCGTCCAGCTCTCGATAGGTCATCTTTCTCTCACCACAGGACAGTGCGACCCGTTCGGGGAATCTGCTCGCGGTGTCCGAAAAGATGCGATCGAGTGTCCTGACCGAGCGGCCCTGCCGGCCGCGCGCGGGAACCAATTGCTGCACTTGCGAATCCGGCATCAGGCGCAGTTTCGCCAGCGGGAGATCCGGTTGCGCGGTGATCAGCTCGAGGGTGCGGAGCAGCCGGTCGGCGATCGCGTCGATGTCGTGATCGCCCAGGACTCCCGGGAAATACTCGAATTTGAGCCGCAGTCGCCCGTCTGCCGCAGAGGCAACGATCGCGAGTGGATAGTGCGCGGCATCCTCGGCGTCGTGGACGTCGAGAACGTGCATTCCGGCTATGTCGGTGCCGGAGGAGAGTCCACCGCGGTCGACGGGATACGACTCGAACACAGTCAGCGTGTCGAACGATGCAGCGGACCCCACAGCCGAAGTGATGTGCGAAAGCCCGACATGATGGTGATCGGACAACCGCGCCTGTTCCGCTTGGACGCGAACGCACAGCGCCGCCAGGGACTCTCTTGGATCGAGGCGAACTCGGACGGGGACAGTGTTGATGAACAAACCCACCATCGACTCGACGCCGGACACCTGGGGTGGTCGGCCGGAGACGGTTCCACCGAAGACGACGTCGTCGCGTCCGAGAAGTTCGGCGAGCACGATTCCCCATGCCACCTGGATCAAGGAGGCTGTCGTCAGGCCACGGGAGCGGACGAATCCACGCAGAAGTTCCGTCTCACGTTCTCCGAGCGCTGTGGTCGTCGAGCGTGAGGTAGCGCCGTCCTCGTCGACGGCGTGAGTTCCGGTGAGCAGCGTCGGGTCGTCGAGTCCGCGGAGTGCTTCGCCCCAGGCTTCGATCGACACGCTGTCGTCGCGAGTGCTGATCCAGCTCAGATAGTCCCGGTAGGGGTGTACGCGTGGGATGGCACTGTGATCACTGTCGGTGGCGTAGAGCGTCAGTAGGTCGCGGACCAGCAGCGGCATCGACCATCCGTCGAGGAGGATGTGGTGGTTGGTCAGGATCAACCGATACGCGTCGTCACCGGTTCGCAGAAGCAGGAACCGCAGCAGGGGCGGAGTGGCCATGTCGAAGCCGCGGACCCGATCCGCATGGAGGAGCTCGCGTATCTCGGTCGCCTGTTCGGTGGGGGCCAACGGAGAGATGTCGATCTCGGTCCACGGCACGTCCACGTCTGCGTTGATCACCTGCACCGATCGTCCACCGGTGTCGGTCGTGAACGCCGCGCGTAGGTTCTCGTGTCTGTCGAGCAGTGCCTGTGCGGCACGGTGCAACCGGGACGCGTCGACGCCGTCGAGTTCGAGTGCGAGTTGGACGGTGTACGCGTCGACTGTGTGTTCGGCGTAGCGGGCGTGGAAGAGCAGTCCGGATTGCAGCGGTGAGAGGGACCAGACGTCGGTCAGTGTCGGGAACTCGCGCTCGAGGTGGTCGATGGAATCCTGGTCGAGGTCGATCAGGTCGATGTCGGACGGGGTGAGTCCCCCGCGTTCGCTGTGTTCGGCATAGGTGGCCAGCGCGCGCAACGCCTGCACCCAGAGGTCGGCGACGGCGCGAGCATCGCGCTCTGCCAGCACGCCGGTGGGATAGGCGATAGTGGCACCGATGTGCGGTGCGCCCGAGATCTCGGTGGTGACGACGTTGACGTCCAGGACCGAACCCACTGGCATCTCGGACCGCGCTGCCGCTTCCAGATCGACGTCCCGGGCCAGTGCCCAGTCCCCCAGTGACTCTCCTGCTTCGGTGCCGGAGAAACGGCCCAGATAGTTGAACGAGATCTGCGGTTGGCGGAGGTCTTCGAGTTCCGCTCGACCCACCTCGTCGAGGTAACGCAGAACTCCGTAGCCGATGCCGCTGTCCGGAACACCCAAGAGTTCTTCCTTGACACGCTTGAGCACCACCGCTGCCTCTGGGGCGCTGCTCATCACTTCCGCGATGTCGATGCCGGCGAGGTCGATCCGCATCGGGAAGACGCTGGTGAACCAGCCGACCGTGTGCAGGACGTCCGCACCGGGCACCACGTGAGCTTCGCGTCCGTGGCCCTCCATCGAGATGAGTACGTTGTCGGTTCGTATGCCCTGTGCCTGCCTCCACTGCGTCAGTGCCAGTGCGAGAGCAGCAACGAGACCGTCGTTGACTGATCCACCGAAAAGCGCCGGAAGCGTGGTCAGGACTGTGTCGGACAGTTCGACGGGTACGTCGGCGACAACTCGGCCGACCGAATCGAACGTGTCGAGCCGCGGGTCCAGCGGCCGGGTTCCGATCAGCGGGTCGGCACCTTCGAGTATCGAACGCCACCGGGGCAATTCGACTCTTCGATCGGGCGCGATGTCGCGGAGCGCATGCGACCAACGACGAACCGACGTGCCCGAGTACGACGGCTCCGGTTCCTCGCCTGCATCGATGCGGTGGAAAGCCGACGCAAGTTCCGGCACGAGGACGCGCCAGGAGACACCGTCGACGGCGAGGTGGTGGATCACCAGGAGCAGCCGGCCGGTGTTGCGCACGCCGGACAACCAGACGACCCGCACCATCACGCTCCGGCCGGGGTCGAGTTCTCGACGCGCACCGCCCAGTGCGTCGACGATCGCCGCGTCGAACACCGCGGTGCCCGGCTCGGCCTCTACCTCGATCACCCGGCAAATATTCTCGGCTGCAACAGATCCCGGCTCGCCGACAACAAGCCTGCGCTCGCCGTCGAGCTCGAGGCGTGCGCGAAGGATGTCGTGACGATCGAGAACAACTTGAAGAGCCGCGGTCAACTGCTCCACACTGTGAAGCCCGTGCGGCGCGTTGAGAAGAGTCGCTTGGGAGAACGAATCGAGACCTCGGAGATCGGAGCCGAGCCGGTCGAGCCACCACTGAGCCACCGGCATCAACGGCACGAGGCCCGCGCCGTCTCCGGGAAGTTCCTCGAGCACCTCGGGTTCGTCGTCCTTGGTCGATGCCAGCAAAACCGCAAGACCGGCGACCGATTTCACCTCGAAGACGTCACGCGGGGTGAAGACGAGCCCGGCATCGCGGGCACGGGCGACGAGCTGAATCGACATGATCGAATCGCCGCCCATCGAGAAGAACGAGTCGTCGACGCCCACCGATTCGACACCGAGGACATCGACGAACAAGGCGGCCAGCGTGCGTTCGGTATCGGATTCGGCGGCCCGCGAGCGTGCCTGGGTTGCTCGCAAGTCGGGAACCGGCAGGGCTCGGCGGTCGAGCTTTCCGTTGGCAGTCATCGGCAGTTCGTCGAGAACGACCACGACCGCAGGAACCATGTACGGGGCCAGAGCCGAGCCCGCGAACGCGATGACGGCCTCGGGATCCACAGTCTGAGCGTCGTTGGCAGGCACGACGTATCCGACGATCCGTGCGGCGCCTCCGTCACGTTCGAGCGTGGTCACCACGGAATGTGCAACGCCGGGATAGCGAGCCAGAACTGCCTCGATCTCGCCGAGTTCGATGCGGAATCCGCGAATCTTGACCTGGAAATCGCCTCGACCCTGGTACTCGAGTTCGCCGTTCTTGTTCCACCTGGCGAGGTCGCCGGTTCGGTACATCCGTGTGCCCGCACTGCCCGCGGGATTGGGCACGAATCGTTCGGCGGTCGTGCCGGCGCGGTTTCGGTAACCGCGGGCGAGTCCGTCGCCGCTGACGTACAGCTCTCCCGTCACTCCGACCGGGACGCGGTGCAGGCGATTGTCGAGGACC
>NZ_CAURKP010000261.1:0-5768 GCF_963525155.1 uncultured Rhodococcus sp. | reverse complement strand
ATTCAGGAAGACCGTATGGCCAGGTACCGGCATGAGTGCTCTTGTAGTACTTCTCCCAGGCTGCGGGATCCTGCAGCCGGAAGTCCGCGCCGCAGTCGATGATGACCGTCGACTCGGGCAGCAACTTGGCGTACTGAGCCGAATTTCCGTGTGGGAGACCGAGGAAGACGACGTCGTGACCCGAGAGGATTTCGACAGTGGTCTCTTCGAGTACCCGCGAAGAGAGTGGAAGCAAGTGCGGATGATGCTCACCGAGCGTCGAACCGGCGTTGCCACCGGCGGTCAGCGAACCGATCACCAGACTGCCGTCGGCGTAGGACGGGTGCCCGAGGAGCAGACGCAGAACCTCACCACCGGCGTACCCACTGGCGCCGGCGACGGCGACTCTGATCGGCTTGCGTGCGTTCTCGGTCGTACCACCTTCAGTCATGTCACACAGTATGCATCATTGTGCATCGGAATGCATAATTACTTACCCATGGATCGCCGGATCTCCTCGAGCTTGGCCTTTGCGGCCTTCTGGCGCTCGTCCCACTGCTCGTCGACGGACTTTCCGGCAGGACTCTCGTGCGCCAGTTCGGACGAACCTATGGAAGTACCGAAGCGCCCCTCTATCTTCTCCCGAACGCGGTCGAAAGTGGGCACTCCCCCTTCGGTGTAGTCGGGTTCGGGAATTTTCGGATCGGTCGCAAGTACCACCGGGACGTCGATGATCTCGTCGACCTCCACAACGGTGTCGGGTAGTTCGACTTCTTCGGCGTCGGTGATCTCGTTCTCGTCCTCGACGCGGTTCGGCTCGAGGCTCGCGGCAGCGGTGTCCACCACGGAAAGAAGGACCGACAAACTCGGACGACGCTCGACCACTGCGCGGACGACCGCGAGGAAGTCCTTGTCGTCGAGTGCACTGGCGGCCTCGACTACCTGGTGCACGGACCCATCATGTTCGGACCCATCATTTCGTGACACTGTCAGTCCCTTCTCGAAAACGCCGACGGACAATTCCGATCCTTCCACGACCGTCCGTCGAAGGGGTCAGCGTGACGCGAGATACGCGGCAAACGCTTCCTCGCTCGAGTATTCGGGGACGTATCCGAACTGTTCCTTGAGCCGCCGATTGTCGAGAACCGGTCGGTACTGGAGAAATCCGACGCGCTCCGGACCGTGTTCCGTTACG
The DNA here is from genome assembly GCF_963525155.1 of uncultured Rhodococcus sp. Taxonomy (NCBI): domain Bacteria; kingdom Bacillati; phylum Actinomycetota; class Actinomycetes; order Mycobacteriales; family Nocardiaceae; genus Rhodococcus; species uncultured Rhodococcus sp. The sequence continues at coordinate 4,594 of NZ_CAURKP010000261.1, read as the reverse complement.
CCCAATCGCCGTCCGACGCGTAGAACGCCTCGCAGCAACCATGCAGGAAGCGTCACCGTGCTCTTGCCCATCCGGGAAGCCAACTCGTCGACGGTCAGCACGCCGTCGCCCGCGACATTGAAGATACCCACTTGGTTTCCGGTCACGGCCTCCGCAAAAGCGCCCGCGACATCGGTGTGCCAGACGAAGACGAAGGGGCTGTCGCTCCCGGCAACCTTGAGCAGCTTGCGGCGATCGAACAACGCGGTGATCTGATTGTCGACGCTCTCACCCAAGATCGTGCCGATCCGGAAGACAACCTGTTCCAACTCCGGGTGTTCGACGCGATATTCGGCGAGCATCTCCTCGACCAGGCGTTTGTGGCGACTGTATGTGAATTCGTCGTTGCCTCGGACAGGTACGTCCTCGGTGATCCACGGTGGGTTGTCGGAGTGGTAGCCGTACGCCGCTCCGGACGAAGACACGACGATCCGTCCAACCCCGTGTTCGACGCAGGCCGCGAGCACGTTTCGTGTCCCGTCGACGTCGACGCGGTACTCCTGCTCTGCTGTCGTGTTCTTGCCGGGATTCACGATGGACGCAAGGTGGATCACGACGTTCGGTCGGTACTCACCGAACACCCGCCCCAACTCTGTGGGGTCGCAGACGTCCGCCCTGACGCGGCGGATGCGATCGTCGGGCGTGTCCTTGACCGTGAGGTCGACACAGACGACGGCGATGCCCTGCGCGATCAGTGCGTCGATGACAGCGGTACCCAGGAACCCGTTCCCGCCCGTGACGAGTGCGACGGTCATGCCGGTACCGCCTTTCGGGCGCGTCGCTTGGACCAGATCGTCGCCAGAGCCAACCCGGCGATGATGTCCCAGATCCCCCACCAGCCGGCCACGACGGCCATGCCACCGAGCCCGTCGAAGAACGTGAACACCAGGCCAAGCCCCAGTCCGGCATTGCGGATGCCGACCTCGAAAGAGACGGCGCGACGGCTGTATTCGTTCAACCCGGTGACGGCGCCGCAGAAGTATCCCAGTGCGAGGGCAACCGTGTCGTGCAGGAAGACCGCGAGCAGTACCACCCCGATGTGGTCGACGAAGTACGACGCATTCCCTGACACACCCGCGACGATGAAGATCAACAACGCCACCAACGAACCGTTTTTCACCCAAGGCTGCGCTTTCGCGGCGATCTCCGGGAACTTTTGTGCCGCCCAGATGCCGAGAACGAACGGCACGCCGATGATCAGGGCGATTTGCGCGACCATCTCGAGCGCATTCAGGTTCACGGACTGCAACAGAGCGTCGGTCTCCGGGCGTCGACTCCCCCAGAACGCGAGATTGAGCGGCATGAGGAAGATCGCGAGGACGTTCGACACCGCCGTCATGGACACCGAGAGTGCGACGTCGCCGCCCGCCCGGTGAGTCAGGACATTCGAGATATTGCCCGGCGGGCAGCACGCCACCAGGATCATGCCGAGCGCTACCGAGGGAGCGGGCGAGAGAATCAGCGTCAGCAGAAAAGTCACTGCCGGCAGCAGCAGGAACTGGGCAGCGATACCCACCGCCATCGCCTTGGGTTTGGTGAGCGCACGACGAAAGTCGTCGACCGAGGTGTCGAGGGCGATCCCCAGCATGATCGCGGCCAGCACCACGTTGAGGATCATCAACGATCCCGGGTTGAAGTTGAGCACCACGTCGTCGATCGGCATCACTGTCCTCCCTTCGTCAGAGCGGCATCAAGCAGTCCGATGTGTCGCTTGATCGCCGATCGGTAAGCGTCCTTGTTCACGTAGTAGGCCATTCGTCCCAACTTCAGGTACTTGTATCCCCCGGACAGATCGGGAGGAGGACCGGCCGCCGCCGCCGAGAATTCCCGCGCCGCGGCGGGGGCTTCGGTACGTGCGGTGATCAATTTGGCCACCAACTCGGCCTGCTCGAAACGGCCCTGCCATCCGAGACCGGATGCTTCGACCATGCCGAGAACAAAGAGATTGTCGTGGCGGCGACTCGCGACGTTGAGGAACAGGTCCGGGGCAGCACCCGACCAGTCCAGGTCCTCGCGCGCGATGAAGGGATAGTCGAGGTGATACCCCGTGGCGCAGAGAACGAGGTCGTAGTCGGCAGACGATCCGTCGACAAACCGCACCGTCTTCCCCTCGAACCGGTCGACGTCGGCGCGCACGTGCACATCACCGTGCCCGATGTGGTGCAGGATCAACGAGTTCACGACCGGATGCGATTCGTAGATCTTGTAGTCCGGTGCCGGAAATCCGAACCGCACCGGATCACCCGTGAACTGCTTGAGTACCAAGGTGTCGACGCGTTGTTTGATCCACGGCGGCAACGGCTTTCCCTGATTCAAGGTGTCCGAGGGTCGGCCGAACAGATACTTGGGGACGAAGTAGTATCCTCGCCGAACGCTCAGGTCGACGCACTCGGCCTGGTGGACGGCATCGACGGCGATGTCGCATCCACTGTTGCCCGCCCCGATGACCAGTACCTTCTTCCCGCGGAAGATCTCGGCGCTGCGGTACTGGCTCGTGTGCATCAACGTGCCGGTGAAGTCGCCCCGGAAAGTCGGCATGTTCGGCTTCGACAGCGTTCCGTTCGCGATGATCACGCCTCGATACCGCGCGACTGTTGTCTCACCGCTGCGACTGCGCGTGGTGACCTGCCACAGCGAATCGACCGGCGAAACGTCGGCGACGGTAGTGCCGAAGGCAAAGTGCCTGCGAAGATCGTGAGTATCGGCGTAGTCGCGGAAATAATCGGCAAGTTCGACGTGGCTCGGGTAGTCGGCCACCGAATCCGCCATCGGGAACTCCGCGAATGCGGTGGTGCCCTTCGAAGAGATGAGGTGCGCCGACTCGTAGACGGTGCTGTGCGGGTTGTCGATGTCCCAGAGCCCACCGACGTCGTCGTGGCTCTCGAAGCCGTCGAACGCTATCCCGGCCCGATCGAGGTTTCGCGCGCCGGCCAATCCAGACGGGCCCGCTCCGATCAGCGCGTACTTCTCCTCTGTGATCATCCGTCGAGCGTCGCAGATAGTCCGAATCTTGCAGAAATATGCCGGATAATGACGTTATGAGCGCACCAGATACCGGCAACGGTCGCGGGATAGATGAAATCGATCTGAGGATAATCAATGCGCTCCAGCTCGCACCGCGATCGAAGTGGCTTTCGTTGGCCGGACCACTCGAACTCGACGCCGCGACTCTCGCCCGTCGTTGGAATCGACTCTCCGAATCGTCGTTGGCCTGGGTCACGGTCACTCCAGGGCCACAGGTCCTGGGCAGCATCGTCACAGCGATCATCGAAATCGATTGCTCACCTGCTCTTCTCGACACCGTCGCGGCACGGCTGACTCGCTCGGCTCACGCCGTGACCATCGAAGCATCAACGGGCAGAGCAGATCTGCTCGTCACAGCCGGTACCGCGGACCTGGCGTCGATGTCGCGCTTCATCTCGGAAGACGTCGCAACGATCGACGGTGTACTGGCGACACGAACCTCGATCATCACACGCTGGTTCACCGAAGGTGGGCGATGGAGACTCAATGCGCTGGCACCGTCCGAGAAGGGTGTGCTGACCACCAGCGAAAACCGTACTGCCGTGCGCGCTCGGCCGACCGGGATATCCGAACAGGATCGCAAGGTTCTGACGAAGCTCGCTTACGACGGGCGCACTCCCATGAAGGAACTGGCCGACGCGATCGGTGTCAGTCCCGCTGCGTGCAAACGCCAGATCGACCGGCTCACGTCTTCGGGGTTGGTGGCGCTGCGGTGTGAATTCGCGCGGCCGCTGGCCGGGCTTCCCGTGCTCGCCACTTTGTGGTGCCGCGTCGAACCCGAGCTTCTCGATACGGCGGGACGAGTGCTGAGCCGAGCGCCGGAAGTCCGAAACTGTTTCGCGGTGGTGGGCGCCGACAACCTGGTGGTTCAGTTGTGGCTGCATTCTCCTGCAGAACTCGATGCATTCGAAACTCGTCTGCGCAAGGAGATTCCGGGTCTTTGCGTCACGGAACGATCCATCGTGCTGTATTTGCGCAAACTGCTCGGCCACGTGCTCGACCAGCAAGGGCGACGGACGGACACCGTTGCGCCAGATGTGTGGCTTTCCGATTCACCTCAGTCGAAAAGCCGATAACACGACAGAGCCCACGCCACCGGCAACGGTCGTGGGCTCTGTGATCAGTTGAGGAAATCAGCCACGCATCTGCGCACCGACAGCCTTGGAAGCCGCCTCCACTGCTGCATCGCGCGCGGCACTCGCCTCGTCCTCGGTCAGCGTCCGGTCGACACCACGGAATCGCAACGCGAACGCGAGCGACTTGCGGCCTTCACCGACCTGCTCGCCCTCGAAGACGTCGAAGAGGCGAATGTCTTCGAGAAGCTCACCGCCGCCGGAACGCAGAGCTTCCTGCACCTTGGCTGCCGGAATGTCGCGATCGACAACAACTGCCACGTCCTGGAGCACTGCGGGGAATGGCGAAATGCGCGGCGCGGGCAGATTCTCGACCAATGGCAAAGCGTCGAGATCGATTTCCAGTGCACAGGTGCGCGCGGGCAGTCCCGCGCGCTCGAGAACAGCCGGATGCAGTT
>NZ_CAURKP010000260.1:0-5773 GCF_963525155.1 uncultured Rhodococcus sp. | reverse complement strand
CGTCGAGCTGATTTGCCCTCCAGCAGGTCGAGCTTGCATTCGGGATCGGCTGGCGGTCCGAGGTGCGTGCATCCGCGCGGGCAATCCTCGATCGCCGCAGCGAGATCCGAGAACGCCGCCACCACGTTCTCGGGCGAGATGTGCGCCAGACCGAACGAACGGATGCCCGGGGTGTCGATCACCCAGCCGCCACCGGCGAGCGGGAGTGCCACCGATTGCGTCGACGTGTGCCGGCCCTTGCCGACGCCGGATACGATGCCGACCGCTCGATTGGCATCGGGGACAAGGCGATTGACCAGTGTCGACTTTCCGACGCCGGAATGTCCGATCAGGGCGGTCAACTTGTGCTCGAGGATCTGCGTCAGTTCGTCCAGGGGATCGTCGCGACCGGCGACGACCACTTGGATGTCGAGGTCGGCGAACGTGCTCGCGAATTCCTCCGGCGGTTCGAGGTCGCTCTTGGTCAGGCAGACGATCGGCGTCAGGCCACCCACGTAGGCGGCGACCAGTGCGCGCTCGACGAAGCCGGTGCGCGGTGGGGGATCGGCGAGTGCCACGACGATGAGAAGCTGCTCCGCGTTCGCGACGACGATACGTTCGAAGGGATCGGTGTCGTCGGCGGTCCGTCGCAGAACCGTCGAACGCTCGGAGACCCGGACGATGCGCGCCAGGGTGTCGGTTTTGCCCGACAGATCGCCGACTATGTCCACCTGATCGCCGACGACGATGGGGGTTCGGCCAAGTTCGCGGGCGCGCATCGTGACGATCAGCCGGTCGGGATCGCCGCCGAGGACGCAACCCCAACGGCCACGATCCTTCGACACCACCATCCCCGATTCGGCCGAGAGATGTTCGGGCCGAGTCTTCGTACGGGGGCGGGATCCGCGCCCGGGGCGTACCCGGACGTCGGACTCGTCGTACTGCCGCGGACTCAGAAGCTTGCCTTCGGTGTCGCCGGCGAACTCTCGAGCATGTCGATCCACATGTTCTCGAAGCCGGGCAGTGTCTTGGCGGTGGTTCCGACATCGTCGACGTCGACGCCGTCGACGACCAGGCCGATGATGGCGCCGGCTGTTGCCATGCGGTGGTCGGCATACGAGAGCCATTGTCCGCCATGGAGTTCCGCGGGAACGATCGTCAGGCCGTCATCGGTTTCGGTGACGGAGCCGCCGAGTTTGTTGATCTCGTCGGCGAGGGCGGCGAGACGGTCTGTCTCGTGCCCGCGCAGGTGCGCGATTCCTCGTAGATGCGAGGTGCCCTCGGCGAGAGCGGCCAGGGCCGCCACGGTGGGGGTCAGCTCTCCCACGTCGTGGAGGTCGATGTCGATGCCGCGCAGTTTCTCCGGGCCGCGGACGGTCAGGACACCATCGGCGAGAGTGACGTCGGCCCCCATCGAGGCGAGGATCCCGCGGATCGCGTCGCCGGGTTGCGTCGTCGACGACGGCCACAACGGCACGCTGACGGTTCCGCCGGTAACAGCGGCAGCGGCCAGGAACGGTGTGGCGTTGGAGAGATCGGGTTCGATCGCCCAGTCCACGGCGCGCACCGGCCCCGGTGCCACACGCCAGGTGTCCGCGTCACCGCCCGTGGCTGGCGTCGTCACGGAAACTCCGGCCTCGCGGAGCATCTCGACGGTCATGTCGATGTGTGGCATGGACGGGACGGGCTTGCCGTCGTGGTGAACGGTGACACCCTCTTCGAACGCAGCAGCCGAGAGCAGGAGACCGGAGACGAACTGCGACGAACCGGATGCGTCGATGGTGACCGTCCCGCCGCGTAGGGATCCGGTTCCGGTGACGGTGAACGGGAGTGCGTCACCCTCGATCCGAGCGCCGAGACCGCGCAGTGCTTCCAAGATGGTGCCGAGCGGTCGTGTGCGTGCTTGCTCGTCGCCGTCGAAGTGGACGATGCCGTCGGCCATCGCGGCGAGTGGCGGCAGGAAGCGCATCACGGTGCCGGCCAGGCCGCAGTCGACCTCGCCGCCGCGCAGGGGTCCAGGGGTGATGCGAAGCGTGGTCGCATCACCGGCTTCCTCGACGCCGATGCCGAGGTCACGCAGAGCTGCGATCATCAGGTCGGCGTCACGGCTGCGGAGTGCACCGGTGATCGTGGACGGGCCATCCGCAAGTGCGGCCAGAATCAGAGCTCGATTGGTGATGGACTTGGATCCGGGCAGCGTCACCACTGCATCGACGGGTGCTTGGGCCCTCGGGGCGCTCCACAGACTCAGACTCACATGGTCCATCTTCTCTCATCGGTGGGGGAATGGTCGAAACCGTGCCACCCTGGGTGTCATGTGCGGAAGGTATGCGACCACAGCGGACCCGGCCACCCTGGCGGTGGAACTCGATGCGCTCGACGAGACCGACCACTCGGCGCCCGTCGAAGCCGATTACAACGTGGCCCCCACGACCGAGGTGTTGACCGTCGTCGAACGCCACGATCGGGAGAACCCCGACAGCGATCCGACCAAGAGGATTCGGCGGATGCGGTGGGGATTGGTGCCGTCGTGGACCAAGGAGCTGGGCAAAGGTCCGGTCCTGTTCAACGCCCGCGCCGACTCGCTGGCGGAGAAGCCGGCGTTTCGGACCGCCTTCAAGTTCAAGCGTTGCCTGGTCCCCATGGACGGGTGGTACGAGTGGCAGACCGAGGCCAGCGGCGGGAAAAAGGCAGCGAAGATTCCTTACTACATGCACCCCGACGACGGATCACGGCTGTTCATGGCGGGCGTGTGGTCTGCCTGGCGGGACCCGAGGGTCGAGAACGCGAGCCCCGTCCTGAGCTGCTCGATCGTCACGGTCGACTCTCTCGGTCACCTCGAGCAGGTTCACGACCGCATGCCTCTCGCCCTGCCTCGTGACCGCTGGGAGGCGTGGCTCGATCCCGACAACACCGTCGATTCGGCTCTGCTCGAACCGGTACCGGACCTCTTCGAGCGGATCGACGTCGATCGAGTCCGGCCGCTGGTCAACAGTGTCAAGAACAACGGGCACGAGTTGATCGAGCCGGACGTCGACCGTGCCGGCGAGCAGATCAGCCTGCTCTAGTGGTCAGCCGAGAGACCAGGTGACGGTCACCTCGAACGAGACCTGCTGGGTTCCCGGGGCGAGAACCATGTCGGACATCGAGGCGTCGGGAGCGCGCATGGTCTGACCGCCACTCGTGTCGTGTGCCTCGGTGATGGTCACGACGTTCTCGAGCGACGTACCGGACAGATCGGCGTACTGCTCGGCACGGTTCTTCGCGTCCTCGAAGGCCCGGGTGCGAGCGTCGGCCAGAAGCTGAGAGTCGTCGTCGATGGCGAAGGCGACGTTGCCGAGCCGTGCCGCGTTTCCGCCCGCCGCGATGCCGGCGTCCAGGACAGAAGAGGCTTTGTCGAGATCGCGGACGACGATTCGTACCGAGTTGGTCGCCCGGTAGCCGGTCACGTTGCCGCCGACGAACGGTCCACCACTGGCGTCGTACTGCGGCTGGACGGACAGATCGCTTGTCTGTACGTCCTCGGGGGCCACCCCGGCGGCGACTATCGCGTCGATCATCTGACGGGCCTTGTCATTCGACTCGGAGACCGCCCCCGATACGTCCGGGGCAACCACCTCGATGCCGATGTCGGCATTGAGGATGTCCGGCGCTCCGCGGACCTGCCCTGATCCGACTACTGTGACTTCCTTGGCGGCATTGTCCGAACTCCCGCAGGCCGTCAGCGAGACGGTGAGGGCTGCCGTCGCAGCGGTCAGTGCAAGAGTTTTCAGGTGTGGTCGCATGGTGAGACCGTAGCGACCGGATACTCAGCCCGCCGTGATTTGCGCCGTGACCGCGCCACTGAGCTGCGCTAGGTCCGTCGGAGCCAGCTCGATTTCGAGCCCGCGTCGGCCGGCGCTGCAGAGAATGCGGTCCCAGTCGAGCGCCGACGCATCGATCACTGTCGGCAGTTTCTTGCGCTGGCCGAGCGGTGAGATACCGCCGAAGACGTAGCCGCTCGAGCGCTCAGCTTCGGCGCGATCGGCCATGACGGCTTTGCTCGCACCGAGGGCAGCGGCTGCAGCCTTGAGGGAGAGCTTGTCCGGGACCGGCAGGACCGCGACGGCGAGCTTGCCGGTGTCGAGTTTGACGACCAAGGTCTTGAAGATCTGTGCGGCCTCGACGCCTGTCGACTCTGCCAGTGCAGTGACCGCCTCGTCGCCGAAAGATTCGGCGCGAGGATCGTGGTCGTAGCTGTGGACGCGGTGCGGTGTCTTCGACTTGTCGAGAAGTACGGTCGCAGGGGTCGCTGTTCCGGCCATGAGGAACACCCTATGTGGATCGCCGACAGGTGCATCCGACCAGGCCGGGAACAGAGTCGCTGACTCCCGTGTTGGTACCAGTTGATGAAACTTGTCCCGAGAAGCGAAGGAGCGACCGTGCTGGCTGTGTGTGAGCCACCACCGGCCCGTGGGTCGGATCTTCAGTTGGCGGTAACCTTGATCCCTACGGCTAGTGAAGGGATCAGAGTGCTGGAACACGACCGGCCCAAGGACGAACCGTCAGAGGTAGCTGAACCTATCGACGGCGCAGTGTCCGAAACGCCCGAAACTGCGGATGAGTTGATTGCCCGGTTCGAGCGCGACGCGCTCCCGCTGCTCGACCAGTTGTACGGCGCTGCCTTGCGTATGACGCGGAATCCCGCTGATGCCGAGGATCTCGTGCAGGAGACGTACGTCAAGGCGTACACCGCTTTCCGCTCGTTCCGTGCCGGTACCAACCTGAAAGCCTGGCTGTACCGGATTCTCACGAACACCTACATCAACTCGTACCGCAAGAAGCAGCGCCAACCCGCGCAGTATCCGACGGACGAGATCACCGACTGGCAGTTGGCCGCCACCGCCGAGCACACTTCGACGGGGCTGCGATCGGCCGAGGTGGAGGCGCTCGACGCGTTGCCTGACGACGACATCAAGGCGGCGCTGCAGTCGCTTCCCGAGGAATTCCGTATGGCCGTGTACTACGCCGATGTCGAAGGATTCCCGTACAAGGAGATCGCGGAGATCATGGGCACACCCATCGGAACGGTGATGTCGCGACTGCACCGTGGTCGCAAGCAATTGCGTGGTCTTTTGGCCGATGTCGCAAAAGACCGGGGATTCAATCGGGACGGCGCGGTCGACACAGCCACAGTCGCAGCCACCGAGACGGAAGGTGTCACACGATGAGTGAGCAGGACGAATTCGAAAGGCTCGACTGCTCGGCAGTCATCGCCGACGTCTGGTTGATGCTCGACGGTGAATGCGACGATTCGAGTCGTGCTCGCCTGCAGCGTCATATCGACGATTGTGGATCGTGCCTGGAGGCCTACGGGATCGAGGAGAAGGTCAAGAGCCTGATCAATCGTAAGTGCGGTGGGGACCACGCGCCGGAAAGCCTGCGTCAGCGGCTCACCGTCGAGTTGCGTCGGACCCTCGTCATAACGACTACCGAAACCGACAGCTAGCCCGTCAGCGAAGATCTGAGCGGCAGCAGTCGGAAGGCAGTAACGCCGAGGGGCGGGGAAGCAATGCTTCCCCGCCCCACGGACGTTTTGTTGCGCTACATTTCAGGCGTTTGGACGCTTGCCATGGTTAGCGGCGTTGCCCTTACGGCTGCGCTTCTTACGACCACGCTTACCCATGATTGGTCTCCCTTCTGTTTCTTTCGCGTCATTGTTTCACGCCGATGCCGGTGTGGTTCCATTGGCAGGTCGATCGAGTGATCCGTCGACGTATTTTCGTGGTCAGAGTGCAGTTCCGACAGAAGTGAG
>NZ_CAURKP010000259.1:0-5783 GCF_963525155.1 uncultured Rhodococcus sp. | reverse complement strand
TCACAGGGAAGGGCTACAACGATTGGTCGGGTCCGGTCAACGACGCGGGACCGGTCGTCGGTTGGTGTGCGCCGGTGAACCGCTCGACGACGGATACAAGGACGATCGCGAGTGCCAGGATTCCAACGGTCCGGGCGATTGACTTCAGGGTCTTCGGAAGTGCCTTCTTCATGCGTGGCAGATTACTGCGGACGGCACGTAATTTGTGGGCTAGGTTTCGGTCCGTATCGGACTGCTCTGCCCAGTGGCCGCTCGTCCACGCAGTGTGACTATCCGTGAATCAAATCTTGTGGTGCCCCCGGCAGGATTCGAACCTGCGACCAAGAGATTAGAAGGCTCTTGCTCTATCCCCTGAGCTACGGAGGCGCGTGGAACATCATACTCGAGGGTTCGGGATGTGACGCGCGCCGCCCAACTCCGACGCGTTGTCGTAGTCGGTTCGCGAAGGTCCTACCCTTGAGGTATGGCTACACCCGACCTCGCGCCGACAGATTCCCCACCGGAGTCCACACAGCACAGCGGTGCACCCGCTTCTTCGACCGCGATATTCGTGGTCAGTGGACTCATCGCAGGGCTCACCGCAGCCATCGTGGTGGGATTCTCCGCGTCGCAGGCACTGACTCTTCTGGGCATCCCGGATCCAGGTCCGATCACCACGTACGGCCTCCCCGCGATGCGTGCACTGGGGGAGATCGCCGCGGTCATCGCGATCGGGTCACTGCTGCTGGCCGCGTTCTTCGTGCCGCCGCAGAAGTCGGGCGTCCTCGACGTCGACGGCTATCGGGCAGTCCGAACTGCATCGCACGCCGCGATCGTGTGGGCGATCTGTTCGTTCATGATGGTGCCTCTGACGCTCTCCGACACATCGGGTCAGCCGTTTGCCGAAGCGATCAAACCGGCGAACCTGTGGTCGGGACTCGATCAGGTCGAGATCGCCGGCGCTTGGCGTTGGACGGCGATCATCGCGGTTGTTCTGGCGATCCTGGCCCGACTGACACTGCGCTGGTGGTGGACTCCGCTCCTGCTGCTGGTCGGTCTCCTCGGACTGATGCCGCTTGCTCTCACCGGTCACTCGTCTTCGGGCGGCTCGCATGACATCGCTACCAATAGTCTGATCCTGCACCTCGTGGCGGCTTCGCTCTGGGCCGGCGGGTTGTTCGCGCTACTGGCACACGCGCGCCGCGGCGGCGATTACACCGACGTAGCAGCCCGACGCTTTTCGACGGTCGCATCCATCTGCTTCGTCGTCATGGGATTCAGCGGCGTCATCAACGCGATTGTCCGTCTGCCTCTCGACGACGTTTTCACCACGACGTATGGACGATTGATCGTCGCGAAAACAGTTGCACTGATCATCCTCGGGTTCTTCGGTTGGGCTCAGCGGAGTCGGGCGCTACCGGCGCTGGCGGAGAATCCGAAGAGTCGCTCTGCCCTGATTCGATTTGCCGGCGCTGAAGGCATCGTGATGGCGGCAACCATCGGCCTCGCGATCGGCCTCGGTCGTACCCCGCCGCCCCCTCCGCTGTCGATTCCCTCGATTCCCGAGGTCGAACTCGGTTACAACCTTCCGGACCCGCCGTCGTTCATGGCCTTCGTGACGGACTGGCGATTCGACCTCATGTTCGGCACCGCCGCCGTTGCTGCGGCGATTCTGTACGGCATCGGCCTTCGCAAGCTGGCCAAGCGTGGGGATTCCTGGCCTGTCGGCCGAACCATCGCCTGGATGAGCGGTTGTGCGGTGCTCCTGATCGCCACGTCGTCGGGCGTCGGCAAATACGCACCGGCAGTCTTCAGCGTTCACATGGGTGCGCACATGGCGCTGTCGATGTTGGGCCCAGTCCTGCTGGTTCTGGGTGCGCCGATCACTTTGGCTCTGCGGGCCCTGGATCCGGCAGGCAAGGACGGCGTGCCCGGCATTCGCGAGTGGATTCTGACCGCGCTGCACAGCCCGTTCTCGCGATTCATCACCCACCCGATTGTGGCGGCAGTTCTCTTTGTCGGCGGCTTCTACGCGCTCTACCTCGGCGGAATCTACGGCGCTACCGTCGACTCGCACAGTGCTCACCTGCTCATGAATCTGCACTTCATCCTCAGTGGCTATCTCTTCTATTGGGTGGCGATCGGAATCGACCCGTCACCGCGCCAATTGCAGCCGGTGACCAAGCTGGCAATGGTCTTCGGCTCACTTCCGTTCCACGCCTTCTTCGGCGTGGCATTGATGAGCACTACCGCCGTCATGGGCGGCGCGTACTTCCGTTCGCTCGGCCTCGGCTGGAACAACGATCTGATCGGCGATCAGCAGCTGGGCGGCAGCATCGCGTGGGCGACCGGCGAGATCCCACTCATGGTGGTCATGCTCGCGCTGCTGGTTCAGTGGTCGCGCAGTGATGGTAGGACAGCGCGCCGAACCGACCGTGCGGCCGAGCGTGACCACGACGCCGACCTCGCTGCTCACAACGCCATGTTCGCCGAATTGGCCAGGCGGGACCGCGAAGGGTGGAAACCCCGTGAGGCTGCTGACGCGGAGACTACAAGCGGGGACTCTGCGGACGGGACACCCAGCGAGAAGAAATCCGACGAATCCTCCACTAGCACTTAGCTCCGACACTGCCCGGGCCATTCGGTCCGGGCAGTGCTGTTTCTCCACAGCTGTTCCACCGATGCACAGGTGGAAATCGAAGATCCCGAGCCGGGCGTTTGCCGTTCCACAATCGAAACTGCCGACGCAGTGATCGGCCCCGCGGCAGTTGGCGGGTTCTGGAGTTCGAAGGGGGATCGGACATGTACGAAACGCATGCAACGGTTGTCGGAACCGTCATCACCAATCCGGTGAAGCGGCAGACCACCAATGGCGAAGAGGTGCTGAGCTTTCGGATGGCGAGCAACACGCGTCGCAAAGACGCGGTGACCGGAGAGTGGACGGACGGAGCGACCCTCTATCTCACGGTGAGTTGCTGGCGGCGGTTGGTCACCGGCGTCGGCGCATCCATCATGAAGGGTGATCCGGTCATGGTGGCGGGGGAGTTGCGCACCAACGAGTACACGACCAAAGAGGGTGTGCCTCGTTCCGATCTCGAGCTACGGGCGACTGCGGTAGGCGCGGACCTTGCTCGTTGCATCTCGAAGATCGAGCGTCAGAGCAAGCCGACGTCGGCGGAGAATGTCGAGGACGCAGTCGACACCGTCGCTGCGTGAGGACTCACACCGAAGGTTTCGGGCAGTCGCGGGGCCGAGAGTCGTGCCCCGCGTCCACTCGCTCGAGAAGTTCGGTGAGAATTGCTCGCTCCGATTCGTCGAGGTCGTCGAACACATCCGAGGATTCGCGTCGTTGAGCTTTCGCGACGTCGGCAGCGAGGGTAGCGCCGGCGTCGGTGAGCTCGAGTAATACAGCTCGCCGATCGTTCGGATCGGGAGTGCGGCGCACCCATCCGGCCTCTTCGAGGGAATCCACGACGTCGGTCGCCGACCGCGGAACGATGCGCAATCGCTCGGCAAGAAACCCGAGTCGAACCGGCTCGCCCACTCGGGTCAGTACTCGCAGCGCTCGGCTTTGCGACGGCGAGAGGCCGAATGGTTCCAGCGCTGCCACTTGGCGTCGGCGGATGAGCCGTGCCACGGACATCACGACGTCGGTGAGTTCGCGCTCTCGGGAATGCATGGCGTCAGTCTAGCGTTGTTGGTGTCAGCCTCATAGTGAGGTAACCTCATCAATATGAAACTAGGGTGAGAAAGCCTCCAGGAGGTAGAACGTGAAACCAGATCACATGCGAAACATCGAACGATCCGCTGTCGAGATCACTCCGGCGGAATCCGTACCGGCAAAGCGCGTACTCGGACTGTTCGCGCCGTATCGAACTCAGATCGCCATCGTCACCGCGGTCATCACACTCAGCGCGATCGTGGCGTTGGGCAGTCCGCTGCTCCTACGCGAAATGCTCGACAAGGCGATCCCGGACAAGAACCTCGGACTCGTCAGCGTTCTGGCCATCGGCATGATCGCCATTGCCGTGATCACGAGCTGTCTCGGCGTGGCGCAGACTTGGATGTCCAACAGCATCGGCCAGAAACTGATGCACCAACTGCGCGTGCGGGTCTACTCGCATCTGCAGAATCAGTCGCTCGGATTCTTCGCTCGAACCCGAACCGGAGAAGTTCAGTCGCGTATTGCCAACGACATCGGCGGTATGCAGTCGGTGGTCACCAACACGGCAACATCCATCGCGCAGAATGCAACGACCGTGGCAGCCACCATTGTTGCTCTGTTCCTTCTGGATTGGCGGCTTGCCATCTTCTCGCTGGCGATCTTGCCGGTGTTCATCCGTATCGCACGCAAGATCGGTGACGAGCGCCGCAAGATCTCGGGTAAGCGGCAGAAGCTACTCAGTGATCTGTCGGTCCAGGTGGAGGAATCTCTCTCCGTCAGTGGCATTCTCCTCGGCAAGACGACCGGCGCGAAGTCGGCTCTTACGGATCGATTCACCGAGCGTTCAGCGGAAGTCGCAGACGTCGAACTCCGAGCCATGATGGCCGGCAAGTGGCGCATGGCGACCATGTCGATCACCTTCGCAGCCATGCCTGCACTGGTCTACTGGTTTGCCGGTTTCACTCTCGATCACGGCAACACCATCACCGTCGGCACCCTCGTCGCATTCACCACGCTGCAAACACAATTGTTCCGTCCCACCATGATGCTGCTCAACACGGGCGTCGAGGTGCAGAGTTCCATGGCCCTGTTCAGTCGCGTGTTCGAGTACCTGGATCTGCCGATCGACATCGCGGATCCGGAAGAGTCGAAGAGCTTCGACCGCACCAAGATGTCCGGCGAACTTCGGTTCGACCATGTCGACTTCTCGTACCCGGGAACCGACAGCAAGACCCTCGACAACATCGACCTCACGGTCCCGGCCGGCGGAACCTTGGCGCTTGTCGGCTCCACGGGTTCGGGCAAGACCACTCTCGGATACTTGGCCGCACGTCTGTACGACCCGACTGCGGGATCGGTGAGAATCGATGACGTCGATCTGCGGGACCTCGATCTGGCGACGGTCTCCGACCTGGTAGGTGTGGTGTCGCAGGAGACGTATCTCTTCCACACGACGATTCGTGAGAACCTTCGGTTCGCGAAACCCGACGCCACGGACGCCGAGATCGAGCAGGCAGCGCGCATCGCGCAGATCCACGAGTTCATTTCCGGTCTCGACGACGGGTACGACACCATGGTCGGCGAGCGCGGCTACCGATTCTCCGGCGGTGAGAAACAGCGCATAGCGATCGCGCGCACAGTCCTGCGGAATCCGCCGATCCTCGTCCTCGACGAGGCGACGAGCGCCTTGGACAATCGCACTGAACGTGCGTTGCAGGACGCGCTCGACGAGCTGATGGTCGGACGCACCACTCTTGTTGTAGCGCACCGACTCTCCACGGTTCGAGATGCGGATCTCATCGCGGTCCTCGACCAGGGCGTGGTTGTGGAAAAGGGCACCCACGACGAACTTGTGCAACAAGGTGGGCGATACGCACAGTTGCTTGCGGCCTCGGGTAGCGACGCCGTCGAACTCCCGTCGGAACTGCAGACCGTGTGAGTGTAAGAAATGTCGGCCATTTCACTTCCGCAAGTTTCTAGAACGTGTTCTACTTTAATGGTCGTTGATCGACTATCAGTGGAGGCGGAAAGATCATGGGTCAGGTTCTGGACAACATCTCACAGTTCGCCGACGAGATCCGCGCTGACGGAGTCGAGGGCGACAAGCTGATGCGCTTGACGGACGGCAGCGCGAAGCGCT
>NZ_CAURKP010000258.1:0-5807 GCF_963525155.1 uncultured Rhodococcus sp. | reverse complement strand
CATGTCTTCAATCGCTCTACGTAGCCGCAATGGCCGCAGGGATGGAGGTTCACTGCGCCGAGGTCGACGGAGGGCACAGCTTCCAGGTGTGGTCGGCTGGATTGGCGAGTCAATTAGGTTGGCTGGGAACGCGACTCGGCCTGCCCGGATGAACGATCGTCCGGAAGTTCCGAAGACCCGATGATCAGCGGGTGAATTCTTCCGGTCGCCCCGGCTTCGGAGCCCAATCCCTGCGGATCCGCCACACTCGCGAGCCGAAGGTCGAGTGCGCCGGTCCATTCTCGGGTCAATTGCGCATCGAGTGCGTCGACGCGCTCGAGTAGCGGAGGGTGCTGGTCCGGCGGGCAGGCTTCGAGCAAGGTCGCGAATACCGCGCGTAGACGGCGCTGGACCTGCGCGGAATTGGTACTGAAGTGCCGGATCTCGTCGGTGGCGACGGACACGTAATCGGTCCAGGTGCGTTGCTGCCCTCTGATCAGCGTGAGATCCGAGGTTGATGTGTCGAAGCGGACCCGCGGGGCGAGAAGTACCAGAAGATCTTCGATGTGGTCGAGAGCCTGGACGGCTCGGCCCGGGTCGTTGATGGCGGGTGACAGTGCCTTGAGCGCGATGTCCACGATCGACTGAAGCGCTGCACCGGGGCTGACGACCGGGCTGTGCGTGTCACCGAAGATCAAGCACGACATCAAGGTATCCGGGCGTACCTTCAGCGACGGTCCGCGTACCTCGAAGAGGGGCGCGTTCTGGGCGACGAACTCGCCGATGCTGGGGACGACTTCGACCGAGACGTCCCAGCGGCCGGCCAACCGCTGCAGTCGTGCGAGATCGATCGCCAGCAGAATCCGGCCGTCGGGTGAGAGGTGGCGCAGGCGAATCACCAGTGCGTCGGCGCTCTCGGAGTTCTCGGACTCGCGCGGTTGGGGTAGGGGGAGCGGCTGACTGGGTTTCGGTGCGCCAGAGGGCAGGTCCTCGTACAGCGGATAGGCACGAATCGTCGCGCTCCGGCCCTGGGCCGCTATCCAACGCAGCAACCGACTGGAATTGAGAATCGACCCGACCTTCGCCACCAACGCGATGAACAGGATCGCACTGGCCAATGCCAGAAGCAGTGCGATCGCCGTGGAGATGGTCGGTGAGGAATTCTCCGAATCGAGCGCCAGATCGAGCGCAATGATCAAGGAGAAGACGAACGTGGCCAGAAACATGCCGATCGACCACCGCATCACCCGCTGCTGCGCAAGCATCGGGACCACCCGCACCGAAATCTGCGATGCGCCGAACTGCATTGCGAGGGTGATGGCGGTGAACACCAGACCGGTGAGAGTGATCATCCCGCCGGCGATGACGCTGAGCAGCGTCGCGGTGGCCCCGGCGTCCACGCCCTCGGAAATGGTACCGACGTCGCCGTCGCTGACGAGATCTCCGTCGATCCCGACGAGGATGTTCGCGGTGACGACGGACAGGACGACGAGGATCACGGGGAGGCGCCAGACGGGGACTGTTCGTAGTCGTCGGCGAGTTCGACGCCAGCGAATTCTGTCCGAGAGCCGCCGCGACAATCCGACCTTCGACGTGGGGGTTGTGGTGTCGACGACGGGGAGCGGTGGTGGGGGCGGGGGAGTGGAACCGAAACTTCCCGACACCGTTTCCTGCACGTAGATCTTCGCGTGGATCATCGGCTCGCGATAACGCTGTTCACGGGCCACTGCCCGGCTCATCTTCGCCGGCCTGTCGCGGTAACGCGAGCGCGCCCACGGCGCACCCGGGCGACTCAACCGAATTGCTCCGATCAACAGAAGTGGGGTGAAGAACAGCCCGATCAGGCCGGTCCAGAGTTTGCCCTTCATCAACGTGATCACGGCGAGTCCGAGTTGGATCACGATCGCGACGACAACGCCGATCAACGTCGCCAGGCTGCGGTCCTGCTCGTACGGGTCGAACTCTCCCGCGAACCCGATCGGGTGGACCCCGAGAAGGAAAAGGAACGAGATCGCGATGGCAACGAACACTGCGTCGATGGACGAGCGACCTTCCTCGGCCCAGTAGACATCGCGCAGATGCAACACGAGCGCGTACTCGTCGAGGACCAACGCGCTGCCGATGCCGAACACCGACGCGAGAACACAATTGGCGATCGGGGTGTGATAGTCGGCCAGAGCGATGAAGGCGAAGCCGGACACGAGCATCATCATCAAACCGAAAACCATGTGGTGGATGTGCATTCCACCGGGCGTGACATTGCCTGGCCACCACGAGACCTCGGCCCGGATCATCCGGACGCTGAAGCGGATGAACAGGAACGTCAGGACAAAGGCGAGTAGGAGGAAGAACAGCGGGAGCCTGCCGGTGTTGACGACCGTGTGCTCGAACCAGGACCGCACGGCGTCAACTCTTGCTGGTGGCGAGCTTGATCAGCTGAGGAGCCGTTGCGTCGGGCAGGTATGCACGCGTCAGTGCGATTCCGATCCGAGGCAGGTCGGCCTCGTCGCGGAAACACAGGAAAACGGGTTCGTACCTCGGCTTGAACTTCTTCTTGAACGCGTGAAGAGACCGGAAGCCGTACAGCGGTTCCATCGCGGCTCCGAGCATGTCCAGCAGGCGGTCCATCGATGCGGCGTCGGCGCCGTCGTCGCTGCGGGCGAGCGGTGCTCCGGACAGTGAGACGAATTGGGCACCTTGTTCTTTGAACTCGAGGGCCGACGATGCGATGAGGAACTCGACCACCGGACGGAACCCGTCGGGACGTCGACGCATGACGTCGAGTGTCCAACCCTGAACCACGCCGCCTTCGCCGTACACCGGCAACCACGAGGTGACGCCGTGAATGCTTCCGGTCGGGTCGACGGCCAAGCCGACCCGGACGTCGCGATCGAGCGCCTCCTCGACGCTTCCGAGGGTGAACCCCATCTCGGGTAGCCCCTTGTCGCCCACCCATTCCTCGGAGATGGCGCGCACCTGAGCCAATACGGAGAACGGCTCGTCGGCCAATGTTGTCATCCGGAAGGTGATGTCGTCCTTCTTGGCCTTGTTGAGCGCCGAGCGGATGTCCTGCCAGGATTTACCGGTGAACTGCAGTTCTGGTAGGTCGACGATCGTGTCTTCGGCGACCTGAACGGTGCGCCAGCCACGCCGGGTGGCGGCGTCGGCTGTCTCCTTCCCCACGGAGAACAAGCAGGGAGTGAGGCCGTTGGCTTCGGACATCGTCGTGAATTCGTCGACCGCTGCGGCAAGTCGGTCGGGGCTCGCTATCGGATCCGCCAGGACCACGACGACACCGACATGCCGTTGGAATGCAACGACGCTCTCACCCGACTCGCCGAAGTAGTAACTGTTGCCGTCCCACGTCGTCATCCACGACATGGTTCCGCCGCCGTGCCGTTTGAGCAGTTCCTGAGCGGCGGCGCGCGGATCGTTCCCGGACAACGGCCCGCCTCGAATCTTGCGCCGCATCGGTACGTGGAAAGCGTGGCGGCCCTTGATCAACAAGATGAGTTCGAGAAGCCAGAGCAGCGCGGTACCGACCGTGACGGCGCCGGCGCTCTCGTAGTCGAAGAAGATGACCGAGACGAGGACGAGGGCGGTGGCCAAAACCGTCAGTGAACCGAACACCACGGCAACCCACCAGGCCCAGCGGCGACCTCGTCGCAACTGGTCCGCGATCAGGGCAACGATGACCACGTCGATCAATGCCGTCCAGCCCGAACCGGTTTCGGCTTCCGTCGGCCCGAACGGTCCGCTTCCGGGGAACAGCCAGACGGCGATCTCGACCACGCCGATCAGGAGCAGGCCGATGAATCCGAGCAGGCGGATCTCGCGTCGCGTTCGGGGGATGAATCCGCGCTCTCCGTCGCCGAAGAACTTCTCGCCCACCGGCAGGAATATCGCGACCGCGATGAGGTGCTGCACGTCGGCGAGGCGGCCTTCGAAGAGGAACGCGATCGCAATGTACGCGCACAGAATGGCGCGCACTCGCATTCGCCAGGGCGAGCGGAGTGTTGCCGTGGTCGCGGCGAGTGCGGCGATGATTGCGGTGGTGACACCGACGTCGCGGTGGGTGGCGAGGTTGCGAGCCCAATCCCAGTCGGTGTGGCTGCCCGCCCAGAGGAGGAGCGATGCACCGAGTTCGCCCGCCAACTGACCGCTGATCGTGACGATGGCCGCGTTCTTGGTTCCCAGGCGCCATTCGCACCAGCCGACCGCGAAGGCAAAAACGACGATGATCGAAACATACTGACCCGGCGTCAATCCGAAGAACCACCCCGTGACGAGAGTCCACCACTTGCCTTCCTGCAAGGCAGGAACTCCGTAGGCGATGTCGTTGAACCACGAGTAGGTACGGACGTGATTCCACAGGGCGCCGGTCGCGATCCCGACGACGGTGATGGTGAGCACGACGCTCGCGGTGAACGGCACACGCCGCAGGACGCTCAGCGTGTCGGAGGCGAAGCGGGAGGCCCGATTCGACGCGCCCGGCGCGCTCTGGTCGGTCTGCGGGGTGGGGGTCTGGGACTGCTCAGCCATCGAGGTTCTCTTCTCGCCATGCCGCACGGTGGATTCTGCCTGTTCAGCA
Organism: uncultured Rhodococcus sp.; assembly: GCF_963525155.1. NCBI lineage: Bacteria > Bacillati > Actinomycetota > Actinomycetes > Mycobacteriales > Nocardiaceae > Rhodococcus > uncultured Rhodococcus sp. The sequence continues at coordinate 1,237 of NZ_CAURKP010000258.1, read as the reverse complement.
TGACAGGAATACAGACCGATAATCAGGCGAAGCGGCCAAAATGGACCAGACTGGCTGAGGGTCTCAGTCTCGTGGCGCTACTGTCGAGCCATGGTGAACGGAGATTTACTGAATCGGGACCACGTGGTCGCCTCACTTGCCGCTTTCGAACCTCGGTCGGTCGAATTGGACGGAAGGCGCTCGGCGTCGGTGGTCATCGTCGTCATGCGGACTGCGGACGGAACACCAGTGTTCCCGGTGACGAAGCGGCCGAGCAAGATGCGCGCCCACCCCGGTCAATTCGCGTTGCCGGGCGGAAGCGTCGACCCGGGTGAGTCTTCCGAACAAGCAGCGGTTCGGGAGCTGTCCGAAGAGTTGGGCGTCGACGTCCCTGAGTCGAACATCATCGGCCGGCTCGACGACTACGTCACCCGTTCGGGATTTGTGATCCGACCGTTCGTCGTCTGGTCCGGTGAGGACATCGGGGGACTGGTACCCAATCCCGACGAGGTGGCCCAGGTGTATGCCGTCACGTCGGAGGAACTCGACGTGGACTCGCGCTTCGTCACCATCGAGGAATCACCGAACCCGGTGATCCAATGGCCTTTCCGAACGAGCCTGATCCATGCGCCGACCGGAGCCGTCATCTATCAGTTCCGCGAAGTGCTGAACGGACGGAACACGCGCATCGACAAGCTCGAGCAGCCGGTGTTCGCCTGGAGATAAGGGCAGCTCGACACGCTCGGGACAGTTCAGGCTACGGCGCCTCGGCGAATAGTCCGTCGTGCTGTGGAAAGCTGGCCGCACGGCAATCGAACGACGCGAGGTGTGTGCAGTGAACTCTGGCGAACAAGAACCGATCCCCACGGATCGGATTCTCACTGTTCCCAACGTGCTCAGTATCGTGCGTCTACTCGCTCTGCCGCTGTTCGCCTACCTGCTGCTCGTCACGCACTCGGACGGCTGGGCATTGGCGCTGCTGATGCTCAGCGGGTTCACCGACTGGCTCGACGGCAAGCGCACCGACCTGCGCGTCAACGCGATCAACGTCACCGATCCGCATGTCCTCGCCGGCGTCCAGGCGGTCAGCACCAATGCGCAGGACACGATCGGTCGCAACGGCACGGTGATCGCCGGCTCGCCGCCCGCGTATTACATCGGCAGTGGCGCGGCGGTGATGGCGACGATCTCGCGGGCGTTCTGAGGTGGCGACGCAGCTGAAGCATCTGGTCCACGGCATGGGTACCGCGATGGAGGC
>NZ_CAURKP010000257.1:0-5811 GCF_963525155.1 uncultured Rhodococcus sp. | reverse complement strand
AACGAGTAACGGGCTGCGGCCTCACGGGTGAGTCCGAGGAAAAGGCCGGCACTGATCGTGCCACCCGAACGTGAGACACCCGGGATGAGCGCGAGCGCCTGAGCCGAACCCATGATGATGCCGTCGCGCGCTGTGAGCGATTCGATCGGGCGCGTCTTGCGTCCGTAGTACTCGGCAGCAGCGATGACGAGCGCGAACACGATCAGCATCGTGGCAATCAGCCACAGATTGCGTGCGCCGGTACGGATCTGGTCTTTGAAGAAGAACCCGAGGATGCCGACCGGGATGGTGCCGATGATGACATACCAGCCCATCCGGTAATCGAGATCGCCCCGGTGCTCGGCATTGAACACACCTCGGAACCAGGCAGTGATGATCCTCACGATGTCGCGTGCGAAGTAGATCAGGACCGCCAACTCGGTGCCGAGCTGCGTCACGGCGGTGAACGACGCGCCGGCGTCACTGCCGAAGAATATCTCCGACACGATTCGCAAATGTCCGGAAGACGAGATGGGCAGGAACTCGGTCAAGCCCTGCACGAGGCCCAGGATCACGGCCTGGAGCCAGGTCATCGCTTCGCCCATCACTCACCGATCCCGGCTGATTCGAATGGGGTTACTGCACACAGGTTTCGTGTGTCGGGTTCACGTTTCACCGGCGCCACGCTACCGGGGCCCACGGCGCCGCGCCGCGCCCGGCACGTCCGTGTCCGAATACCCCGACTCGAGGCGAGCGCCTACTAGTCTGCACGTGGTGAGATCTCTCGGGTGCCGCACTTGCGCACACGAGTCGGGCGCGAGATGCAGGCGGTTATGAAGCACAGATCTGTCGGAACGAGCGGACTTCGGGTCTCGCGACTTGGGCTCGGCACACTGACATGGGGACGCGACACGGACGGCGACGAGGCTGCTGCGCAGCTACTCGCGTTCGCCGAGGCCGGCGGAACCCTGGTCGACACCTCGCCCGCCTACGGCGCCGGTGCGGCGCAACGGATCCTCGCCGAGTTGCTCGACGACGTCGTTCCACGTGACGAACTCATCATCAGCTCGAGCGCCGGCATCGACCCCACACCGATCGGCACCGACCGCGTCGACTGCTCGCGGCGCGGATTGCTCCGCCAGCTCGACGCAACTCTTCGTGAACTCGGAACCGACTTCCTCGACATGTGGCAGGTCGCAACCTGGGATCCGCTCACGCCTGTCGACGAGGTTGCAGCAACCCTCGACTACGCCGTCTCGAGCGGCAAGGTGCGGTACGTCGGAGTTCGCGGCTACCTCGGCTGGCAGCTCGCGACGGCCGTAGGAGCCGGTGGCGCAACAACACTCGCCGCGACGCAGGCCGAGTACTCGTTGCTCGCACGCGGCGTCGAGGAAGAATTGTTCGCAGCGGCGGCCCATCACGGCGTCGGAGTGTTCGCCGCAGTACCCCTCGCGGGCGGTGTGCTGACCGGCAAGTACCGCGACGGCATTCCCGTCGATTCCCGCGGCGCCGACGAAGCACATTCGCAGGATGTGCAGAGCTATCTGACCGATTCCTCGATCCGGGTGGTCGACGCAGTCGTTACCGCTGCCGACGGTCTGGGTACTTCCCCACTGGCGGTGGCACTGGCCTGGGCGCGCGATCGCGACGGGGTGGCCAGCGCCGTCGTCGGCACGCGTGATCTCGCCCAGTTGACAGGAGTACTGGCAACCGAAGAATTGGAACTTCCGAAAGCGATTGCCGCGGCTCTCGACGATGTGAGCGCTTGATCTGTCCCGCTGATCGAAATACCGGAGGTATCGTGTTGGCGAGGGCAGGCTAACCTAGTAGGCAACGCTTGACTACAGCCTCAGGAGAATCAATGACCACGCTCGACGTAGACAGCCTTCCCGCAGACGCAGGCCCAGCCTTCTCCGAACGAATAAAGACCGAGACGGACGCAGCACACCGCGAGACGGAGCAGTCGCGATTCGTAGGCGCACTTCTCGGCGGTGAGCTGACCACCGCTGGCTACGCCGCTCTTCTGGGACAGACGTACCTCGTCTACACGAGCCTCGAAGAGGCCGGCCGCACACACGCCGACAACGAGTTGGTCGCCCCGTTCCTGTCCGAGGATCTTTTGCGCGTGGCTTCACTCGAAGCCGATCTCGAATTCCTCGGCGGACCGAACTGGCGCGACGAACTCGTGGCCCTGCCGGCAACCGAGCGTTACATCGCCCGCCTGAAGGAGGTGGCGTTCGACTGGCCTGCCGGCTTCGTCGCACATCACTACCTTCGGTACATGGGCGATCTCTCGGGCGGACAGATCATCCGCCGGATGCTCGAACGCGCCTACGGATTCGAGACCGACGGACTTCGCTTCTACATCTTCGAAGGCATCCCCAAGCCGAAGCCTTTCAAGGACGACTACCGCTCGAATCTGGATGCACTGCAGATTCCTGCCGAGGAACAGCAGCGTTTCATCGACGAGGTGAATCTGGCATACCGCCTCAACGGCGACCTGTTCGCCGACCTCGAAGGCGACATCGAGAGCTACCTCGTCAAATGATGAAGCGCTTGGCCGCGGCGACTCTGGTCGCAGCAGCCGGTTTCGGTCTGGTGGCTTGCGGTCCCAGCGACAATTCCACGACATCTCAGGGTGCCAGGACCGCGGTACTCGAAGATTCCAGCCCGGTTCCCGTGTCCGACAACCCGACCGCGACACTGCCCGTGACGGTGAAGAGCTTCGACGGCGTCGACGTGACCATCACCGACAACAGCCGGATCGTTGCGGCCGACCGCTACGGGACGCTCGCGACGACGACGGTGGCGCTCGGCCTCGGTGACAATCTCGTCGGCCGCGACACCGCCGCCAAGTTTCCTGCAGTCGCGGACGTGCCGGTTGTCACGGTCGGCGGCCAATCGCTCAACACCGAGGCAATTCTCGACCTCAATCCCACCGTTGTTCTCACCGACACGAGTATCGGGCCCAAGAGCGTCCAGGATCAGTTGCGCGCCGCCGGTGTTCCCGTCGTCTTCTTCGATCCGACACGGACACTCGAGGGTGTGCCGGGACAACTCCAGGCCGTCGCCGACGCGCTCGGCGTCCCCGCCCAGGGCGCGGCGCTGGTCGATCGGACCGAATCGGAAATCGCTGGAGCTCGCGATCTGGTCCCCACCGAGGGCGATGCACTGAAAATCGCGTTCCTCTACATGCGCGGATCGGCCATCACCATGATCGGCGGTGAAGGGTCCGGAGCAGATTCCTTGATCGAGGCACTCGGCGCCACCGATGCAGGAACCGCCTCGGGCATCACACAACAGTTCGTGCCCATCACCAGCGAAGCGCTCATCGCCGCAGCGCCTGACGCCCTGCTGATGATGACGGACGGATTGGCATCGATCGGCGGAATCGACGGCCTCGAAAAGGTCCCTGGCATCGCTCAGACGCCGGCTGGAAAGAACAAACGAGTAGTCGACATGGCGGACGGTGTACTGCTCAGCTTCGGGCCGAACACCGGACGCGTCATGGCGGCACTCGCCGAAGCGATCTACGAGCCCGGTGGATCGTGAGCAAAGATTCGTGAGTGCTGATTCGTGAGTACAGAGACAGGTAGTTCCGAAGCAGGTAAGACTGTGTCCGCAGCCGAGGATTCCCATGACGTCGGGGGCGCCGACAAGTCGGCGTCTGGCCCCGCGTCGCGGTCGCGGGTGAGTGCGGTTCTGGTCAGCTTGACTCTCGCCCTCGTGATCGTCGCGGTGCTGTCGGCGTGCATCGGTCAAGTTCCGACGTCGCCTCTCGAGGTTTTGGGCAGCATCCTGCATCGCATCGGGCTCGACCTCGGTCCGATGCCCGCCCATCCCAGCGGTGAAGTGACTTTGTGGGAGGTTCGATTCCCCCGCGTCGTGCTCGCCATCTGTGTCGGCGCGGCGCTGGGATGTTCCGGTGCGCTCCTGCAGGGTGTGTTCTCCAATCCGCTCGCAGAACCCGGAGTGATCGGAGTGTCTGCGGGCGCGGCAGTTGGCGCGAGTGCTGTCATCGTCGTCGGGGGAACGTTCGTGGCCGGCTGGGCCGTTGCTGCGGCTGCGTTCGTCGCCGGGCTGGTCACCACCGCGGCGGTCTACCTGCTGGCTCGGCACGAAGGCCGAACCGAAGTGGTGACGTTGGTGCTTACGGGCGTCGCGATCAACGCGTTCGCCGGCGGGCTCATCGCGTTCTTCACCTTCGTCGCCAGCCCGTCCGCTCGCGATCAGATCGTGTTCTGGCAACTCGGCTCACTCAACGGCGCTTCCTGGAACGCAGTCCTGATCGTGGCGCCGATGACCGTCATCGGGATCGCCGCGACCATGATGATCGCCCCACGTCTCGACCTGCTGGCGCTCGGTGAACACGCGGCCCGTCATCTGGGCGTCAACGTCGAACGGCTTCGCCAGTTCGCGGTACTGATCGTCGCTCTCCTGGTCTCGGCGAGTGTTGCCTTCACCGGCATCATCCTCTTCGTCGGTCTGGTCGTTCCGCACCTGATGCGCATTCTCGTCGGACCTGGCCACCGCTCGCTGATTCCGGCGAGCGCCCTCGCCGGCGCACTGGTTCTGCTTGTCGCAGATCTGGGCTCGCGGTCGCTGATCGACAACGCAGACCTGCCCCTCGGAATGCTGACCGCTCTGGTGGGCGGCCCCTTCTTCTTCTGGCTTCTCCGACGCACGCGCGCGCAACAGGGCGGGTGGGCATGAGCAGCCTCGTAAGAAACTGGCGCGAACTGTTCGGCCGCGTCACCCCCGAACCGAAGAGCCCAGCCGTCGGTGATGTCACCCTCGAGGCGCGCGACATCACCGTTGAACGCGGTGGTCGGCAGATTCTGGAAGGCGTGTCCATCGAAGTCCGGGCAGGCGAGCTAGTCGTTCTCGTCGGACCGAACGGCGCCGGTAAGTCGACTCTTCTTGCGGCGTTGGCCGGTGATCAGCCCGTCATCGCTGGGCGGGTGGACGTTGACGGCACTGACCTCACTCAGTGGTCGCCGATCGACATGGCGCGCCGACGCGCGGTGCTCCCCCAGAAACACACCATCGGATTTTCGTTCAGCGCTCGCCAGGTGGTTCGTATGGGACGTGCGCCATGGACCGGAACTCGCCGAGAAGACCGCGACGGCGCTGCTATCACCGCGGCGATGAAGACCTGCGATGTCGAGGGGTTCGCCAATCGGCCGTTTGCCGTGCTGTCCGGTGGCGAGCAGGCGCGAGTCGCACTTGCGCGGGTGCTGGCGCAGGAGACGTCGACCATCCTGCTGGACGAGCCGACTGCAGCTCTCGACCTCGGACACCAGGAAGCGGTGATGTCCGTGGCGCGCGCTCGCGCTGCGGACGGCGATGCCGTCGTCGTCGTTTTGCACGACCTCGCGTTGGCAGCGGCGTACGCGGATCGGATCGTCGTGCTCGAAAACGGCCGCATCGCCGCTGACGGTCCCCCGGAATCGGTGTTGCACGAAGAGCTTCTGACCCGCGTCTACGGTTATCCGGTCGAGGTCTTCCCGCATCCGACAACCGGAGCAACGCTGGTCATCCCGCGCCGAGAATTCACCGAACAGAATCGATGATCGATCCCAGCCTGTTCAGGACGGCTCTCACCGTCGGCAGGCTGCGACCGTCGCTCTCACGAACTCCGTCACCGGGACCGGGCTGTGACCAATCAGCCTCCGTGGACAGAACTGCGTCGCGGACCACACCGGCGATGCTTCGCTCGTCGGTCAGATCGATGTCGGTCACCGATCGCTCCGCGGTGGCGACAACGTCTGCAGGGGTCGGCACACTGTGCTCGCAGTAGTCGCAGTATAACTCGACGAACATCATGCTCTT
>NZ_CAURKP010000256.1:0-5837 GCF_963525155.1 uncultured Rhodococcus sp. | reverse complement strand
GGATCGATCATCGCGATTCCCTCGGCGCGGCGCTCGGCCACCAACCCCGTCAGTAGTTCGACTTCCGACGCGGTCTTGGGCTGCGCCAACGCGATCAATTCGTGCTGATCGAGTTCACCGGCCAGTACGACCGGGCGCTCGACGAGTGCCCGACGTACTCGGCGTCCGATCTCTTTCGCGTCCACGGGAATTCCGTCGTCCTCGGAGGCGCTCGAGGTCTCGACGGCCAGGAGTCCGCGGATGGAGTGTAGGTGTTGCAGGGCGCGCGGTGGACGGAACAGCGCTACGACGACGGAACGGTCGATGTCGTAGAGCGCTTCTCCCGCTTCGGGATTGGACGCCCAGCCGTTTGCGTCACCGTCGGCGAGGGCGATGGCGCCTCTGACTCCGAGCCAGCCCACTGCGTCGACGAAGGCGTCGCGGTCGGACGCACGATCGGTGGAGAGTTCCACGCCGTCGACCTGCCCTGCGTCAGCCGCGACGTGATCGGCCAACTCCGACAACGTGATCTGGTTTCCGGCGCGGCCCAGCGCGGCCAGGCACAACGCCAGGTAGGCGTAGCGCGTGCGATCGAAGGTTCGCTCGGAGGCAGTTCTGGCCGGTGCCGACGGGTTGAGCCGATCCGACACCGTGAACAGGCGCGCGGTGGTCTCCGTCACCTCGAGGCGGTAGCCGAACAGTTCGAGAAGGTCGTCACGCAGTTCGGTGGCCCAACGGCGCAAGAGCGGCAACGCAATTCGATCCGGGTACGTCGAGGTGATCAGGTGGTTGGACAGGATCACTCGCGCCGCGCGTTGATACGAGTCGAGGGCAAGGGGCGTGATCTCGCGAGCTCTCATCGAACACTGACCTCGATGCCGTCGAGATGCATTCGTCCGCGAGCAGTCTTGATGGTGGTCGAACCGTCCGAGGGACTGAGTGTCAGCTTCACCCCGTTCTCGCTACCGGTGGAGCTCTTGACGCGTCCCACCACCGGAACGCGCGCGGTCAGTGCTGCATTGAGCAGACTCAGCAAAACTTCGGTCTCCTGCTCGTTGAGTTCGCGCTGATAAACACCGTTCGACGCGAGGGATTGCGCCGCGGCACTGCGCGTACGTTGCGCCGCCAACTGCTCTTCGCGCAGGCGGCGGATGCTGCCGTCGTTGCGGGCGACCTTGCTCGGCAAGCCGGGTGAGGGCGGGCGGCCGGTTTCGGCGAGTGTTCGCGCGATCTCGACCGGCGGTGCCTCCCACCACGAGCGTGAGTGCGAAATGATGTCGGCGTCCGGATGCACCATCGAGAGATGGCGTGGACGACCGAGGTCGAACACTGCCTGGAACAGAGCATGAGCTGCGTCTTCGGACGGCGTGGCGGCGAACCAGCCGGCGAGGTGCCGGAGCTGGCTCTCACGGCTGACGCCGCCGCGACGGGTTTCCGTGACGCGGCGAAGGAGCGCCAGAACCGCGGCGATCGCGCTCATCGTGCCCTCACGTAGACGCTCGGACTCGCTGATCCCCGATTCCGCGGAGACGAACCAGGCGGTCAATCCTCGCCAACGCGCAGCCCAGTCGTCTTCGCGTTCGGTGATCGGGACGAACACCCGTTCGTCACTGGCGGCGGCGAGGCGGATCATGCGATCGACCCCGGTGGATTCGACGTGCTCGATCGCTTCCTTGAGCTTGGGGGCGTAGCGAGCCAGATCGGAGCTGAACTCCCGCATGTGCGTGAGCAGAGCGTCCTTGTGCGTGAGGAAAGCCTGCGGAGTGATCTCCGTGGTCCGTACGAGGTCCCCGAGGGTCAGATAGAAGTGCGCGGCTCGATCAGCCATGTCGGAGAGTGTCGAGTCGAGGCGCTTGAGCTTGCGGAAGATCAGATCGCCGTCGGAGCTTCGGTTGGCCTCGGCGAGTTCGGACATGTCTGCGAGCAGGTCCGGCAGAGCGAGACGCGAGAGCGACGCCGAGTCCAGGCGTGCGGCGAGAACGTCTTCGACTGATCGATAGACCTGGTATCCGGCCTGACCGAACTGGTAGACGAAGTGGCGATTGCGGTACTCGGCCAGCGTGGCCGCGCGGGTGCCGTCGTAGCTGCGCTCGAGGATCTCCCACACGTGGAGCTGATCCAACAGGGGAGTGACCTCTGCTGCCGACAGATCGGCCGCCGGATCCGATCCACCGATCTTCTCGAGGATGTGCGCGACGGCTCCGGCATGCAGCAGGACGGTGTAGTTGGCGCGAGCATGGTCGAAGGCACGAAGTACCCAGAGGTACTCGGCCCGTTTTTCCGCGATCGTGAACGAAAACAGCTTCAGTCGATTGGTGTCGGCGTACGCGGCGTAATCGGGCGCACTCGTTTCTTCCACCATGACAGGGTAGGCGAGAGACGCCCCCTCTTTTTCCTACGGGCGATCCGTAGCAGGGGATGCGGCGCGTCGCCACTGCGATTCGTTCTCGATCATCCATGTGAGCAGGTGCTCGGCCGCCGCCTCGTCGGAGTCCGGGCCGACCAGCAGATCGGCGAACGCTTGGCTGGGGGCGACGATGCGGATGCCGTCGCGGGTGAGCAATCGGTCGAAGGCAGACGGTGAGAGGGGAGCGGTGATCCACACGTCACCGCCGGATTCCACACGCCGTAGTCCGAGAGCGTCGGCGAACTGATCGACGTTGTCGGCATGGAAGTGGGCACGTCGAGTGGGTGCGTACCGAGCAAAGGGTGCGGCGGCCACCGAGGCGGTACCGGCGTAGATGTGACCGCTGAGCTGACGCAGTTGATCGAAGAGTGCTTCCAACCCGTCCGGCGCGTGAAAGCCGTGAGGCGTCGGCGCTTTGGCCCCGGCCTCAGCCGCCCATTCACGAAGCATCTTCGGCCAGCGGACGTCACCGATTCCGCCGCGGGGGAGCCGGGTGACCAGTTCGCGATCCGACAGTGTCTGAACCACCCGGTAGGTTGCTCCCGTCGATGCACCGGCCAGGCGCACCAAGGCAGTGATCGCCAGTGGCGCCGCGAAATCGGCAAGCGCACGCACGACGCGAGCTGACGGATCACCCGTCAGCTGTCCGGAAGGACGTCCGGGCCCCCGCCACGGATCGGCGTCGGCTCCGCGTCCACGCACCCAGACGGCGGGTCGATCAGCGGTCAACGACACGTTGCCCGTGGCGTCTGCGTACGAGATCGCGTGGGAATCGAGCTGCCGGCGGACCGGCTCGGACAGATATTTTGCGCACACGAAGCCGGGTTGACCGGTGGGGAAGCGATCGGCGATACCGGGAACGTCGCTGCTCAGGACACCGTGAGCGGCGTAGACGCCGAATTTGGCCACCGCGCCGTCAGGGGAGCGGAGGTCGAGTCGGAGTGGCGCCTCGGACAGGTCGGGGGAGCGCTGCGTCGACAAAGACCAGGTAGGAGGCAAATTTTCTTCGATGACGGCAACCGATCGCCGAAAAATGTCGATCGGCCGTTCCGGTTCCGACTCAGATTCGCTCATGTTCCAATGGTATCAATATCTGTCGACGACGGAAACACAAGATTTGCCGAATAATGTTCGCCCTGACAGCCTCGCGACAACGGTGGTCGCTTTCGCCGAGAAACTCACTACCTACACAACTTCAAATTCGAAATTGCCGAGATCGATCAGCGTTGCTTCGGCATGATCAGGGGAGCGACGACGGCGAGCAGTAGTGCGGGGATCAGGAAGCTCGCGGCAGGCGAAGAGTCGTAAATCGGTGTCAGGGCCAGGGGAGCAAGAGCGGCGCCGCCGAAGCGCATCGCTTGGACGACGGACACGGCGCCGCCACGGTTCGGCCCCGCGGATCCGAGGACCGCCGCGTTGACGCCGACCAGCACGAACTGGCTCGCGACGCCTGCGACAAACCATGCGATCGCGATCACCGGCACCAAGCCGGCAAGGCCGACGACGGAGACCAGAACTGCTCCGCCCAGGGCGCCGATCATCACGGAGGAGCGTGCGCCGATGCGCTCGATGAGGATTCCGATGCGCCGGGCCGAGAGGATGCCGGCCACGCCGAAGACGGTGAGCAGTAGGCCGCGGACGGTGGGGGACAGCCCGAACTCGTCTTCGAAGCGGAAGGCAAGCAGGAAGCTCAGTCCACCGAGGGCGCCCCAGCCGAGCAATGCAGCGATACCGATGCGGAGCACTTCAGGGCGTAGTGCGTCGCGAAGGCGTGCAGGAGTAGTCGCTGCCGGTGCGTCGGACTTCGGAAGTCCGACGGCTCCCAGGATGCCCGCGACCACTGCGATGACGAGAAAGGCCAGACGCCAGTCGAATTCGGCCGCCAGTCCGCCGATCAACGGAGCCGACGACTGCCCTGCGGCCTGGAATGCGCCGAAGGCTCCAAGGGCTCGACCCAATCGGGCCTGCGGAGTTGCGGCCGCCAACGAAGCAAGCAGCAGCGGCGTGGTGAATGCGTTCGCGGAGCCCTGCAGTACCCGGGCGGCAAGGAAGATCTCGAGTGTCGGGGCGAGGAAGCATGCCAACGACGCGAAGACATAGACGCCGTATGCGATGCGCACCGTCCGGACCTTGCCCCACCGTGTCCCGAGCGTCCCGGACACCAACATCAGAGCGGCGAAGGGGAGCAGGTACGCGGTGAGGGAAGAGGCGGCCGCCGACGGGCCGACCCCTAGATCGTCACCGATCTCGGGGAGGATCGAAGCAACCACGCCGCCGCCGAACGGGCCGAGGAACCCGCCGGCGTACAGCGCGATCAGTTGAAGCCGGAGGCGCAGTGGGCGCTGCGTACTTCCACCTTCTTCTAGAGTGTTCTTGCTCACAGTCCGAAGCTGCCGGGGCCTCGCCGTCTGAGGTAGCGCTCGAATTCCGCGGCGATGGCGTCGCCGTCGATCTTGGAGATTGCTTCGCTGATGTCGGTTTCGGCGTCTCCCCGTTCTTCCAGGGTGCGCACGTATTCGCCGATTTCCTCGTCGTCCGCGGTCATTTCGTTGACCGCTTCCTCCCAATCCTCCGACTGAGCCGGGAGCTCCCCGAGTGGGACCTCGATGTCGAGAACATCCTCGACTCGTTGAAGTAGGGCCACTGTGGCCTTCGGGTTGGGTGGCTGCGAGACGTAGTGCGGAACCGCCGCCCAGAACGAAATAGCGGGTACACCAGCACGAACGCACTCGTCCTGAAGAACCCCGGTGATGCCCGTCGGGCCTTCGTACCGCGTCTGTTCCAGGTTGAATCGGGCGGCGGATTCACTGCTGTAGGCCGTGCCCGTCACCGGGACCGGCCGGGTGTGCGGAGTATCGGCGAGCAGGGCGCCGAGGATGACGACCGTCTTGACGTTCAGCTGGTCGATCAGCTCGAGCAGATCCTCGCAGAAACTGCGCCACCGCATGTTGGGTTCGATCCCGCGAAGCAGGACGATGTCGCTCTCGCTGCCAGGAGGCGAACAGACCGACAAACGTGTTGCCGGCCAAACGATTTCGCGAGTGACACCGTCGACCTGCCGGACCGTGGGGCGGTTGACCTGATAGTCGTAGTAGTCCTCTGAATCGAGTTCGGCGAGCGGCTGGGCATCCCAGATCAGCTCGAGATGTTCGACCGCACCGCTGGCTGCGTCACCGGCGTCGTTCCAGCCCTCGAAAGCTGCAACGAGGATGGGATCACGTAGGACAGGGATGTCGCCCTCGAGGCGGTCGCTGCTGTCGACGGCAAAGCCGTCAGGGCTCTCGAAGGCCGCGGAATCATCGAAATCGACCGGGCCGTCGGGAGTGACGGGGAACTCACTTGGACTCACCCACCCAGCCTACGGCCAGAGCTTGTCGGTGCGCCCACTACTCTGGACGGCATGTCTGCCCCATTTAACTCTGCCCTGCTTGATGCGCTGAAACAGCGCGTT
>NZ_CAURKP010000255.1:0-5971 GCF_963525155.1 uncultured Rhodococcus sp. | reverse complement strand
TTTCAATACACCGCAGCTGCGGTGGTGTGGGGAGCCAGTTTCCTCTTCATGAAGATCGGGCTCGAAGGTCTGTCCTTCACGCAGGTAGTTCTGTGGCGCTTGGTCTTCGGTGCGCTCGCGCTGGTTCTCGTGTCAGCGGTCAGCCGGATCGGCCTACCGAGGGACTTTCGCGTCTGGAAACACATGGCTTTTCTCGCAGCGACACAATGCATCGTGCCGTGGCTGCTGTTCAGTTGGGCGGAGCAAAACATGTCCTCGGGACTCGCGAGCATCTACAACGCCACCACGCCACTGATGACTATGGCTGTCTCCCTTGCCTTTCTGCCGGGGGAGACGCTGACGCGATACAAATCGCTGGGGTTGCTTCTCGGATTCGGTGGGGTGCTGATCGTATTGGCGCCGTGGAATCTCGGCGTCGGCGGAAGTGTCAGTTCTCAGGTCGCTTGCCTGGGAGCGACTGCCTCGTACGGGATTTCGTTTGTCTACCTCAGACGTTTCGTGCTTCCTCTCGGCGTCGACACCCGCACGGTCGCGTTATTGCAGATCAGTATCGGTGCATTCGTGATGGTTCTGGCCTCACCGGTCATCGCGAATACACCGATGCACCTGACGCCGGCAGTTGTCCTGTCGATGATCGCTCTGGGCGCACTGGGGACCGGGCTCGCATTCATCTGGAACACCAATGTCGTTCAGGGGTGGGGGCCGACTGCGGCGTCCACCGTCACTTACCTCAGTCCAGTGGTGGGCGTCGCTCTCGGCGCAATAGTCTTGAACGAAAGCGTTGGCTGGAATCAGCCGGTTGGTGCACTCGCGGTGATCGCGGGAATCCTGGTGACCCGACGTGCAACCCGATCTGTCACAGCGGCGGCGTCAGTAACCACTCCGTCTTCTGTTCGCCGTCCCAGCGCCTGATCGCGCCGCTGCGCCCGTGAATCACGTCGTTACCGACCAGGGCAATGGCTTCACCCAGACGTGCAGGTTCGACGCGTCGGGCGAGCGTCACATGAGGAGTCCACCCGCCGGGCTCGACGTGGGCGGGAAGCGCCGTCGAACCAACGGTTGCCTCGGCTATTTCTCGGTGCAGGTGAAGGAGTGCGCGCGAAGGAATGACCGAGCGCGCCAAGACCATCTGCTTGCCGCCGAACACGATGTAGCCACCGAGTCGGACCTCGAAGTCCGGGGCCGAGAAGCGCCGCTTCAACAGTTCGTCGACCTCCGCGGGGATCTCACGGGCGACGAACAGTGTGATGTGCGGACGGTTGGACGGGCTGTGATGAGAGGCCTGACTTGGTAAACCGGCGTCGGCGAGAAGCTGCCACTGTGCTCGGACTGCCGACTCACTCACTGGATCGAGGAGCAATTCCACCGACTGGACCATGGTGAGCAATGATTGCCTGATGACAGGTGCGAGCGCAATCGGTACTTCGGCCATGCGGCTGGGACTCATGCACGGCGACGGAATCGGCCACGAAATCGTCCCGGCGACACGGCAGATCGTGGATGCGGCGTTGTCAGCGGTTCATGCTCCGCCCGTCGAGTGGGTCGAGCTTCCGCTCGGGAACACGGCCATCGACAGCCACGGCACACCGATTCCCGACGAGACCATCGATTCGTTGGGGCAGCTGCAGGGTTGGATTCTCGGACCCCACGACAGTGCGTCCTATCCGGAGAGGTTTCGCGGACAACTCACACCCGGCGGCGTCATCCGGAAGAAGTTCGAGCTGTTCGCGAACATTCGGCCGGCAGCGGCGTTCCCCGGTGTCAAGGCAATGGTCCCCGACATGGATCTGGTGATCGTCCGCGAGAACACCGAGGGGTTGTACGCGGATCGGAACATGGCAGTCGGCAGCGGCGAGTTCATGCCGACGCCCGACATCGCGCTGGCCGTCGGTGTGTTCACCCGCGCTGCGTGTGAACGGATCGCACGCACTGCCTTCGCGTTGGCGTCGCGACGGCGCAATCACGTCACGATCGTCCACAAAGCCAACGTCCTCACACTGACCACCGGCCTGTTCCGTGACGCCTGCCGAACAGTCGCTGCGGAGTACCCACACGTCGTTGTCGACGACGAGCACGTCGACGCGATGGCGGCGCACCTGGTTCGGCGCGGCGGCGACTTCGATGTCGTGGTGACCGAAAACATGTTCGGCGACATCTTGTCGGATCTGGCGGGCGAGCTGTCCGGTTCACTCGGAACCGCGCCGTCGATCAACGCTTCCGAGACGCAGGTCATGGCTCAGGCTGCGCACGGTGCCGCACCCGACATCGCCGGGAAGAATCGGGCGAACCCGACGGCACTGTTCCTCTCGAGTGCAATGATGCTCGACTGGCTCGGTGATGCGCGTGGCGATCGGTTGTTGTCTGCGGCAGCACGCCGGATTTCAGATGCCGTTCGCACGACCATCGCGTCGGGCATCGCGACCGCCGACCTCGGCGGTTTGGCATCGACCAGCGAATTTTCCGAAGTCGTGTACGCACACACTCTGCGTCGCTGATTCTTGTACGACAGGCCGGAATCTTGCGAAGTCGGCGACGGTGGAACTCCTGCCGTAACCTACCGTTCGACTGAATTTCGGATGGACGTTGCAAGTGCGGCGATCGACGAGTGGAGAGCAGAGTCGTGGTCGATGAAAACGCACGGGCACCAAGGCCACGTGGCGTGAGTTATGGCTCGAGCAGTGGCGGGCGTATCCGCACCAACGTGGTGCGAGTCTTGTTGGTGGGCTTGATCGTCGCACTGTGCGGCGGGTGTGTCACCAACAACGAGGGTCTCGTTCCGGAAGGGCCGCCACTTGATGTCCAGAAGGTGCCCGAGATCGCCGCACTTCTGCCGTCCAAGGTCACGGATTCGGGCAAACTGCAGGTCGGGGTCAACATTCCTTACGCGCCAAACGAATTCAAGGACGCGGACGGCAACATCGTCGGTTTCGACGTCGACCTGATGAATGCCGTTGCCGCCGTGCTCGGGGTCGAAGCTGTCTTCAACCAAGCCGACTTCGACAAGATCATCCCCGCTATTCAGTCGGGAAGCTACGACCTCGGCATGTCTTCGTTCACCGACTCCAAGGAGCGCGAGAAGACGGTCGACTTTGTCACGTACTACAGCGCGGGTATCCAGTGGGCCCAGCGGCCGGACAAGCCAGTCGATCCGAACAATGCGTGCGGGCTTCGGGTGGCGGTGCAGACCACGACCACCGAGGACATCGACGAGGTGCCCGCCAAGAGCGAGGCCTGCGTGGCCGAGGGCAAACCCCCGATCGACAAGATCAAGTACGACAGCCAGGACGACGCGGCCAACGCGCTCATTCTCGGTCGAGTCGACGCGCTGTCCGCTGATTCACCAGTGACCGGCTATGCGATCAAACGGAGCAAGGGCCGGATGGAAGCTGCGGGAGAACCCTTCGATTCGGCGCCTTACGGCTGGCCGATCGTGAAGGGCTCCGCCCTCGGTCCCGCCCTGCAGCAGGCAATGCAGTACCTGATCGACAACGGTGTCTATCAACAGATCGCGCAGACCTGGAGTGTCGAGGCCGGCGTCATCGAAGTATCCAAGATCAACGGCGCGGAAAGCTGATGAACATGACAACAACTGAGACCGGCGATCCGGTGCCGATCAA
This sequence comes from uncultured Rhodococcus sp., assembly GCF_963525155.1. Lineage (NCBI taxonomy): Bacteria > Bacillati > Actinomycetota > Actinomycetes > Mycobacteriales > Nocardiaceae > Rhodococcus > uncultured Rhodococcus sp. Next base: position 2,354 of record NZ_CAURKP010000255.1, on the reverse strand, counting down.
GGCAATTCCACTACGCAGACCTGGTCGTTGGATTGCCGCGGTCGTCGTCGTGGTCCTCTTCGGACTGTTCGTTTACGGCGCGGCGACCAACGAAGCCTTTGCATGGGGGACTTACGGTCAGTATCTGTTCGACAAACGCATCTCCGCTGGTGCGTGGACAACGATCCAGCTGACGGTGCTGGCAATGGTGATCGCGATCGTCCTCGGTGTGATTCTGGCAGTCATGCGACTCTCTCCCAACCCGGTGCTTCGCGCCGCGGCTTGGGGCTATCTGTGGATCTTTCGAGGAACACCTGTCTACGTGCAGTTGGTCTTCTGGGGCCTGTTCCCGTCGATTTACAAGAGCATCGATCTCGGTATTCCCTTCGTACATCAGTTTGCGCACATCAATCTCCAGGACTTGCAGGCAGCGTTTCTGTTTGCCGTGATCGGTTTGGCATTGAACGAGGCCGCCTACATGGCCGAGATCGTCCGCGCCGGCGTGAGTTCGGTCAACGAGGGCCAGACCGAAGCATCTGTTGCATTGGGTATGACGTGGAGTCAGACGATGCGACGAACCGTTCTACCGCAGGCGATGCGCGTCATCATTCCGCCGACCGGTAACGAGGTCATCAGCATGCTCAAGACCACCTCGCTCGTGACGGCGGTCCCTTACAGCTTCGAGTTGTACGGTCGAGCGCGCGATATCTCGGGCGCCAACTTCGAGCCGATTCCCCTGTTGATGGTGGCGGCGACGTGGTACCTCGCAATCACGAGTCTGCTCATGATCGGGCAGTACTACGTCGAGCGTCACTATTCGAAGGGCGCAACCCGAGCACTGACCACACGCCAACTTCAGGCACTGGCCGACGCGCAAGGAAAAGCTACGGTAGTGGAAACGCTTCCGGATACCCCCGGAGGAGAACGCAAATGACACCCATGGTGAAAGCAGACCGAGTTTGTAAGAACTTCGGCGCATTGGAGGTCCTGAAAGGGATTTCGCTCGAAATCGACCCCGGTCAGGTCCTGTGTCTCGTCGGGCCGTCCGGGTCGGGCAAGTCGACGTTCTTGCGCTGCATCAATCACCTCGAGCAGGTCAACGCCGGCCGACTGTACGTCGACGGCGACCTGGTGGGCTACTCGGAGAAGAACGGAAAACTGTACGAACTTCACCCGCGAGCAGCGGCCAAGCAGCGCCGCGACATCGGGATGGTGTTTCAGCACTTCAATCTGTTCCCGCACCGCACCGCTCTCGAGAACATCATCGAAGCGCCGACGCAGGTGAAGCGCGTCAGTAAGAAGAAGGCTGTCGAACGAGCGAAGGACCTCCTCGATCAGGTCGGGTTGAGCGCCAAAGCCAACGCCTACCCGGCCCAGTTGTCGGGTGGTCAGCAGCAAAGAGTTGCCATCGCCCGCGCTCTCGCGATGGACCCGAAGCTCATGCTGTTCGACGAGCCGACGTCCGCGCTCGACCCCGAACTGGTCGGTGAAGTTCTCACCGTGATGAAGCAGTTGGCCAAAGAAGGCATGACGATGGTGGTCGTCACCCACGAGATGGGTTTCGCCCGCGAGGTCGCCGACCAGTTGGTGTTCATGGACGGGGGAGTTGTGGTCGAGGCAGGCGAGCCGCGGGAACTCCTGGCCAATCCTCAGCACGACCGGACCAAGGCTTTCCTGTCGAAGCTGCTGTAGCCGTCAGGGTTTGACGGCGCTGAATATTGCAGTGCCCGGAAAGAGTTGGCCGCGCAGGGGACTCCACTGTCCCCATTCGCGGTCCAACCACTCCGGCCATTCGGGCTCGATTATGTCGCGCACCTGAAGTCCGGCGGCGACGATCTCACGAACCCGGTCGCCGATGGTGCGGTGATGCTCGACGTAGGTGGGGACTCCGTTGTCATCGACCTCGACATACGGGGTGCGGTCGAAGTAGGGGAGGGTCGCGGTCAAGCCCTTCGGCCCGGGATCGTCGGGGAAGATCCATCGAATCGGAGGGTTGACGGCAAAGACCCACGATCCGCCGGGACGCAGAACCCGGGCGACTTCGTTCATCACTCGCTGCGAATCGGCAACGAACGGGACGGCGCCGAACGCGGAACAGACGATGTCGAAACTCTCGTCGGCAAACGGCAGGAGTTCCGCACTTGCCTGAATCAACGGGACTGCCGGTCCGCCAGCATTCATCGCGTCCTGCCCGCGGGCGAGCATCCCCATCGAGATGTCGAGACCGACGGCCCGAGCACCGTGTCCGGCGAGCCAACGGGCGCACGGCGCGGAGCCGCAACCCACTTCCAATATGTCTTTGTCGACTATGTCGCCGAGCAAGTGGTGATCGCCCTCGTGCAGCCCTTCGGGGCACCAGACGAATTCACCTTCCG
>NZ_CAURKP010000254.1:0-5974 GCF_963525155.1 uncultured Rhodococcus sp. | reverse complement strand
ATGCTGTTGCGGATCACGATGCTCCCCGGACTCGCCCTGATGATGTGGGCCGTTCCCCATCTTGCGACGAAGCTCGGCGGAAACACCTCGATCGCCCTGTGGCTCGCAGTACTCAATCCCCTCGTCCTGATCCACCTGATCGGCGGCGTTCACAACGAGATGCTCATGGTCGGCCTCATGGCCGCAGGCATTGCGCTCGCTCTCGAACGCAAGCACCTCTTCGGGATCGGGCTGATCGCGCTCGCCGTCGCGATCAAGGCAACCGCAGGCGTCGCACTTCCCTTCATCGTCTGGATCTGGATGATCCACGAGCGGGAGGACGCCGCAGCCGCCGGGCGAGAACCGGCGTCACCGATCCGATCGTTCGTCAAAACGGCCGGCGCAGGTTTCGCGGTGTTCGTGGCGGTACTCGGATCCACCTCACTGATCGCCGGAGTCGGCCTCGGCTGGACGACGGCACTCTCCGGTTCGGCAAAGATCATCAACTGGCTCTCGCTGCCCACGATCGTGGCGCACATCGGAACCATGGCAACCTCCTGGTTCGCCGGCGACCATTTCAACGACATCCTCGAAGTCTCCCGGACCATCTCGGCGGTTGTGTTGATCGCGATCATCGCCGTCGTGTGGTGGCGCTACCGCAAGACCGAGCGCGACGCCGTCATGGGCATCGTGATCGTGATGGTCGCCATCGTCGTTCTGTCCCCCGCAGCACTCCCCTGGTACTACTCCTGGCCGCTGGCAGTAGCTGCCGGTTTCGCAATGTCGCCGACGACTCTCGCCGTACTGACCGGGCTGTCCACCTGGCTGATGCTGGTGTTCCAGCCGGACGGATCGATCGGCCTGTACACCTTCCCGCACGTGGCTCTGGCCATCGTCGCTGCCGTGATCGCGGCGATGTCCTTGCAGACGGAAGACCCACTGCGACTTCGTGGACGCAAACACGAGAAACCGATCGAAATGACGTCAGCCGCCTCGGCGCCCTCGACGTCAGGATCTGCGTGATCCGCGTGTCATGAACGCACTGCCTGCGTCCTATGAATTCTGCGAGGACGTGACGAGGGAACACGGCCGAACGTACTTTCTGGCCACCCGGTTGTTGCCCGAACCTCGCCGCCGCGCAGTTCACGCGCTCTACGCATTTGCTCGTGTCGTCGACGACGTCGTGGACGAACCCTCGGGTCCGCATGAACGAGGCACGGTGCTCGCCGACGTCGAACGTGCAGCCGTCAACGCACTCGACAACCCCACTGTGACAGGTGACGTTCCGTCGACGGTTCCCCTCGACCTGACACGCGTACTCCCGGCCTTCGCGGATGCTGTGAAGACGTTCGACATCCCGCGCGCATATTTCGACGCCTTCTTCGAGTCCATGCGGATGGACGCCCCCGACACGGCGAAGTTTCGACCCGTCTACGACACGATGGACGAGCTTGCCGAGTACATGTACGGCTCCGCCGTCGTCATCGGTTTGCAGATGCTCCCGATTCTCGGAGTGAGCGTTCCGCAGCAGGAAGCGGTAGTGCCCGCGTCGAATCTCGGTGAGGCGTTTCAGCTGACCAACTTCATCCGCGACGTCGGTGAAGACCTCGACCGGGGACGTCTGTATCTACCGGCAGGCGAGTTCGCCGCATTCGGGGTCGACATCGAGATGCTCGAGCACGGGCGCAGAACCGGAACGGTGGACGTTCGGGTCAAGCGCGCGCTGGCGCACTTCATTGCCGTGACGCGGGGGCGGTATCGGTCTGCCGAATCTGGCATCCCGATGCTCGATCGGCGGGTCCAGCCGTCGATCCGCACGGCTTTCGTGTTGTACGGAGCAATTCTCGACCAGGTCGAGCGCGCCGACTTCCGGATACTGCATCGACGTGTGTCCGTTCCCGGACGCACGCGACTTCGAGTCGCTGCGCCGGGTCTGGTCCGGTCGGCAACCTACGCGGCGAAAAACCGCATGCGGTGAGTTGTCAGAAGGCCGGCAGCTCAGAAAGCCATGGCCTGTGCGCGGCGGATGACCTCACGCGCGAGATCACCATGCAGTGCGTCCACCGGGCGCCCCGGCAGGGAATCGTCGGCCAGGAACAACCAGCGGAGGATTTCGATGTCGGTGTAACCGCCGTCGTGCAGCACCGCCAGCAGACCGGGCAGCCACTTGACGATCTGGCCGTCCTCGCCGAAGAACACTTCGGGGACACCGAGAACGCCATGCCGCTTGACTGCGATGATCTTGTGATCGCGAAGCAACTGGTGAACCTTGCTCACCGGCAACCCGACGTTCTTCGCCACATCCACAAGCTGGAACAGGGAAACCGAAGAATCCAGGACATCATCACAATAAGGAATCGCGCTCACCGCGAGAAGTTTATCCGGTCCGGCGAACCCGCTGTGTACCGCCCGGTGCAGTGCTCGAAACTGCCGCTCCGCTCAGGTCACAGCGCTCTGTGACGTTGTCGAGACTTCCGCGTCGGTATCGCTGGCTACGATGGACGGGATGCGGCGTATCAGTAACCGGGATTTCGCGGTGGATGTGAATCGGTGCCCTCACTGCGGGAACCGGTACGCGGTATACAACCACCCACATGCTGACAGCTACCACCCAGACCGCAAGCAGACAGTTCGCAAGCACGGAGGAACAGTCATTACGGAGGTCGAGGGTTGATCGGCGAAATGCTCGAGCGCCGCTATCGAGTGGACGCACCGATCGCGCGCGGCGGTATGTCGACCGTGTATCGAGGCCTCGATACACGGTTGGATCGACCTGTCGCGATCAAGGTGATGGACCCGCAATTCGCCGGCGATCCAGCGTTCCTGACTCGTTTCGAGTTCGAGGCCCGGGCCGTGGCCCGACTCAAGCATCCGGCCCTTGTGGCCGTCTACGACCAAGGCAGCGATCGCAATCACGTGTTCCTCGTGATGGAACTCGTCGACGGTGGAACCTTGCGTGAACTCCTTCGTGAGCGCGGACCGATGCCGCCACACGCAGTCGCTGCAGTCGTGGCACCTGTCCTGGACGCGTTGGCGGTGGCGCATCGAGCGGGACTGGTTCACCGTGACGTCAAACCCGAGAACATCTTGATCTCGGACACCGGCGAAGTGAAGATCGCCGACTTCGGATTGGTGCGTGCAGCTGCGGCAGCAACCACCACCTCCAACAGCGTGATCCTCGGCACCGCGGCCTATCTGTCGCCGGAACAGGTGACGTCAGGAATTGCCGACACTCGAAGCGACGTCTACTCGACCGGCGTGTTGATGTTCGAACTTCTCACCGGTACAACACCGTTCACCGGCGATACGTCACTCTCCATCGCCTACCAACGCATCCACGACGATGTCCCGCGCCCAGGTTCACGTATCCCCGGTGTACCGGCGCAGTTCGATCGTCTGGTTGCCGAAGCCACTCACCGCGAGCCCGCACATCGTTTCGCCGACGCCGGTGAGATGGCAGCTGCACTTCGCAGTGTGAGCGAGCAACTGGAACTTCCGTCATACCGCGTTCCCGCTCCGCGTCGAAGCGCCCAGCACCAGAGCGCGCAAGTTGCCCCGGCCCGGCCACAACCGGCGCCCGCGCCTCCCACGGAGGTACACCCGAACTCTGCTGCGCGCCCGAACCCTGCTGCCACGACGGTATTGGCGTCCGGCGTGGCCCCGGCTGTGGCAGCCACCACCGCGCTCGGCACGGGCTCTCCTCCCCCTGGCGGTATCCAGCACACTCGCGCGGTCACCGCACAAACTGCTCGTCCGGCGACGGTCGACGGCGACTCGGATTTCGACGACGGTTCCGATTTCGGCGACGACCACCCGGGGCACGACGATCCGCACGCTCATTTTGTCGAGGCACGACGCAAATCGCGACGAGCCACCCTGATCTGGCTGCTCGTCATCGCGGTCCTCGCGCTCGCGTTGGGCTTCGGCGGATGGTGGATGGGCTCGGGCCGCTATACAGCTGTTCCCTCGATCGACGGGCTGACCAAGGACACTGCGGTCACCGCTCTGCAGGACGCCGGGCTCTCCCCCGACGTCCAGGGTCAGTACTCCGACGCCCAACCCATCGACACGGTGATCGGGACAGACCCGGCCTCCGGCTCCAGGGTTACCAAAGGCTCGACCGTCGCGTTACTGACTTCGCTCGGGCGTCCGACTGTCCCGCCCATTCCGGCCGGCGGCGACGTCTCGGCCCTGGGCGCACAACTCGCCGACCGCACTCTCGTCGCGGTCGACGGCGGGGACACATTCAGCTCCAAGATCCCGATCGGCGGCGTGGCCGCGCTCGACCCGGCACCGGGAACCGAAGTTGCCGTGGGCTCCTCGGTCAAGGTCATCACATCCAAAGGGTCACCGCCCGTGGACATTCCCGATGTGAAGGGCATGTCCGAGAACGCTGCGCGCGCCGCCCTCGACAAGGTAGGCATCTCAGTCAGCACCACCAGAACAACGTTCGACGACGCCGTCGAGGGCGGTAGCGTGATCGGCACCGATCCCGCAGTCGGGTCCTCCGTCAACGCCGGCACCTCCGTGGTTCTCCTCATCTCCGATTCCGTCAAGGTTCCCTCGCTGATCGGCCGCTCCGTCTCCTCAGCACGCGAAGAACTCGGCCGCCTCGGCCTCGAGATCACCGTGCGTCAGCTCACCCAGAACGACAGCTCGGTCATCATCAGCCAGAGCGTCAAGAACGACCTCGTTGCCAAGGGCACCGACATCAGCGTCGTCGCAATTCCCTGACAGTCCGCTTCGGCCTAATCTGAATTCATGGCCACGTGGGAACCCGAGAGCATTGGGATACTCGATTTGCCGTCGGGGAGATCGATTCGGGGTCGAGGACTCCGCAATCCACTTCCTTCCGGACCTCTCCCCACCTTCGGCGTCTATCTGACCGGCAAAGAACCTCCCGACACCGAATGGGAGTCGGAGTGGGTCCGCTGGCGAGATTTCTGGTTGCCGAGCGATCCCGATGCGCTGCGCAGGGCCTTGCACGAAGTGTGGGTGCGCTCGGAAACCGAAAGAGTCGAGATCGCGTGCGGTGGTGGATACGGCCGCACCGGAACAGCGTTGGCCGCTCTTGCCGTCATGGACGGAGTGCCCAGTAAGGACGCCACCGCGTACGTTCGCGCACGTTACTCACCTCGCGCCGTCGAAATGCCCTGGCAGCGCCGATTCGTCACACGATTCACGCAATAGCGAACGCCCCCACCTGCGCGAGCGGGTGAGGGCGTTCGCCGAAAATCAATGCCGGCGCGAATCAGCTTCGGCGAAGCAAGGTTTCAGCCTCGCAGCATCTCGGCCACGAGGAACGCGAGCTCCAACGACTGTTGGGTGTTCAATCGGGGGTCGCACGCCGTCTCGTAGCGACCGCCGAGATCGAGGTCGGAGATGTCCTGCGCGCCGCCGAGGCACTCGGTGACGTTCTCACCGGTCAGCTCGACGTGGATGCCACCCGGATGCGTGCCGAGACCGTTGTGGACCTCGAAGAATCCCTGAACCTCGTCGACGATGCGGTCGAAGTGGCGCGTCTTGTACCCGGTGGAGGCTTCGTGGGTGTTGCCGTGCATCGGATCGCACTGCCAGATGACCTGGTGACCGGTGGCTTGGACCTTCTCGATGATCGCCGGCAGCAGGTCGCGGACCTTGCCGTTGCCCATGCGCGAGATCAGAGTCAGACGACCTGGCTTGTTGGTGGGGTCGAGACGCTCGACGTATTCCACCGCCATTTCCGGCGTCGTGCTCGGGCCGATCTTGAGGCCGATCGGGTTGGACACCAACTCGGCGAAGGCGATGTGCGCGCCGTCGAGCTGACGAGTGCGGTCACCGATCCAGAGGAAGTGAGCCGACAGGTCGTAGAGCTTGGGGTGATCGCTGTCGTTGTCGAGACGCAGCATCGCGCGCTCGTAGTCGAGAACCAGGGCCTCGTGGCTGGCAAAGATCTGTGCCTGGTGCAGGCTCGGATCGGTGACGCCACACGCGTTCATGAACTGCAGGCCGCGGT
>NZ_CAURKP010000253.1:0-5994 GCF_963525155.1 uncultured Rhodococcus sp. | reverse complement strand
AAGCTCTTGGTGGTTTTGGCGCGTCGAAGTCACACCGCAGTGAGGGTGTGACCCACGTCCGTTCAGAAACTCGGTGGTCGAACGGCCGGCGCCGACCCGGCGCGCTTGGCCCTCTCCCCCGACGTCAACGCCCAGGCGGCCACCACGCCGCCGATCGCTCCGAACAGATGCCCTTGCCAGGAAACCCGTGGATCGCTCGGCAGAACGCCCCACAGCACTCCGCCGTACACGACGAAGACGGCAACGCCGATCAGGATCTGTGTGAAGCTCCGCGTGAAGAACCCGCGCACCAGCAGGTAGGTGACCCAGCCGAAGATCAGCACGGACGCACCGACGTGATTCGAGTTCGAGCCGGCGAACAACCAGGTCCCGACGCCGCCGATCACCCAGATGATGCCGGTCGCCGCGAGTCCCCGCGCAATTCCCGACACCAGCACGAGGTATCCGAGGATCAGCACCGGAATGGTGTTGGCGATCAGATGACCCCAGTCGTCGTGCAGCACCGGGGCGAACAGGATTCCCCACAGGCCGTCGAGCGTGCGCGGGGTGACGCCGGCGTTCTGGACATTCTGACCGGAGATGACATCCACGATCTCGATCACGTAGAGCAGGATCGCGAAGCCGCCCACCAACACGGCCGACTGCTTCCACACCGAGGGCGGACCGGATTTCGGTGCCGGCGTCCGGGTGCCGAAGTCCGGACTGTTGAAATCCATCGTCATCGTGTGCGTCCTCCACCGTCGATCCGGTCTTCTGATCCGGTCACTCGCGACCAGGCTCAATTCGAGATTACCGCCGATTCCAGGAGTGCTGCCTAGAGAAATGCGGACGGGAAGAGTTCGCGGTAGCTCGGGATTCCGGCTACCGACGTGGCGTCGAGAATCGCTGTGACGATCGCACGTTCGACCACCTGGGCCGAAGCCGCGCACACCGCGTCGAGTATCGGCAGATCGTTCGGGAAAGCGTCCGGAACCGTGATCTCCGAATTCGGAGTGTGATCACCGGTGGCGAGCGCAAAGATCGTGTCGCCGTCGAGCGGCGAATGTGCGGGCCGAATCGCTCGGGCCAGGCCGTCATGACCTGCGACGGCGACGCGTCGGCACCCGGCTTTCGTCAAGGCGGCGTCAGTGGCGACCACACCGATCGTGGTGTTGAGGACAGTTCCCTTGGCTGCAACGGCATTGGCCGCCGCGAGTTCGGACGCGTCGGGGAGCCTGAGGCCGAACGACTCCGCGCCGTCCGAGCCGACGCCCCACGGCAGGCCTGTTCTGGGGTCGAAGACCGAACCCACCGGATTCGCCACGATCAAGGCGGAGACCGTCGTCCCCTCGGCGGGGCCGTCGGCGATCACGACGCTGGCCGTTCCCACCCCACCCTTGAGCGCTCCGGCTCTGGCACCTACCCCCGCGCCGACCGTGCCCGTGGCGAATTCGCGCGAAGCAGTGTCGGCAGCGAGGAATCCGAAATCGCCGGTCGGACGAACGGTCCAGTCCCCCACCGGCAGATCGAAGATCACGGCGCCGGGCACGATCGGTACCACCTGGCCGGGAGCGCCCATCGCGATCCCGTGATCGTGTTCCTCGAGCCAGCGCATCACTCCGTCGGCCGCGGCAAGTCCGTAGGCACTACCGCCGGTCAACAGCACGGCATTGACCTGCTGGACCGAATGGCTCGGGTCGAGCAGATCGGTCTCGCGGGTACCCGGACCGCCGCCCCGGACGTCGACTCCGGCGACCACACCGGCCGACGCGAGCACGACCGTGCAGCCGGTGGCTGCGCCGCTTCCGAGAGTGGCTCCCTCGTCGAGCTTGTGGTGATGACCGACGGCGAGGCCGGCGACATCTGTCAGTGAATCAGTGGGCCCGGTCCGCGTCGTGGTCATGGCATGAGCGCCTGGACGAGGGAGTCCTGCATCCACGTCAACCAGTGATAGACGTCGAGATGCGGGGCTCGCGGGTCGTCGGGTTCGAGGCTCTCCGGTGTGTCGGCGTCGATGCCGAGATTGGTTCCGAGCGCGAGACGGACGTCGTTGAGCGAGGACAGCCAGGCGTCGGCCTGTTCCTGCGTGAGAACGACCTTGCCGCCGGCCTCCGGAAGCGAAGCCAACAACATGCGAGCGGACTCACGCTTGGCGTCGATGATCTCGGGTTCGTGCAAACTTCGCAGCGCGCCGTTGACATTGGCGCCGGCGTCGTCGAGATCGTCACTGTCCGGAGCGACCTTGTCCGGATCGGTGCGCTGGAAGTCGGGCAGCAAACGCGCCAATACCGGATTGTCGGGTGTCTCCGAATTTCCGGTACGAAGGCCCGTCAGGGCGGCGAGCTCGTCTTGCGGCGCCGAAGACGCACGCTCGTCGAGAAGCCCGGTCACCGACTCCACGAGCGAGCGCAGAACCGCCGCCTCGTGGCCGTCCATCTCGGACTTGAACTTCACTCCGCCGAGTGAACTCTTCCTACTCCACGTCCGCACGCGTCGGACTCCCGTCTACGAGTTAGGCGAACAAATCGGTCGAAAAAGTGCTTTTCTCAGGTGTCGTCGCGTTGCATCGTGGCCCAGAGACCGGCAGCGTGGAGGCGACGAACATCGGCCTCCATCTTGTCGCGCGAACCGCTCGAGACCACGGCCTTGCCCTCCGAATGGACCTGCATCATCAAGTCGGTGGCCTTGGCTTTGCTGTAGCCGAACAACTTCTGGAACACGTAAGTCACGTAATGCATGAGATTGACCGGGTCGTCCCAGACGATGGTCACCCAGGGCCGATCTGCGGCTTCGATGGTCGAAACAGCCTCCGACTGCTCGGGCGTGGCTTGAGGAGAGGAAGCCGTAGCGCCTCTCATCGTTACGTTCGCCGAGTAAGTGCCGGACACGGTCGCGCCGCCGAAAACCATGTATCCAGGGTACGGCGCGACGAGAGGCGACAACACCCACCCACGTCGTCTCGCGCATAGAGTTGTGTGCGTGCCTACGCAAATTTCCGACATCCGCGACGCCGGTGCCAGCACCGCACTGCTCACCGATCAGTACGAACTGACCATGCTCTCGGCGGCTCTCGCCGACGGATCTGCCTTCCGCAACTGCAGTTTCGAGGTATTCGCACGGCGGCTGCCGGACGGTCGTCGCTACGGCGTCGTCGCCGGTACCGAGCGCCTTCTCGACGCACTCGAGCAGTTCCGGTTCGGTGAACCGGAACTGGCGATCGTTGCGAAGTTCCTCGACGACACGACCGTCGAGTGGCTGCGCAACTATCGATTCTCCGGTGATATCGACGGCTACCGCGAGGGCGATTTCTACTTCCCCGGATCACCGATCCTCTCGGTCCGCGGAACTTTCGCCGAGTGCGTCATCCTCGAAACCTTGATTCTCTCGATCCTCAACCACGACAGCGCGATCGCTTCGGCCGCAGCCCGCATGGTGAGCGCAGCGGGCGGTCGACGGATGATCGAGATGGGCTCGCGTCGTACACACGAACAGGCCGCCGTCGCCGCTTCACGTGCCGCCTATCTCGCCGGCTTCGACGCCACCTCCAACCTCGAAGCCGCGCGGCGTCACGACGTACCCAGCGCAGGTACCAGCGCGCACGCCTTCACGCTCCTGCACACCACCGATGACGGTCCGGACGAAGCCGCGGCATTCCGCGGTCAGGTCGCCGCTCTGGGCGTATCCACCACCTTGTTGGTCGACACCTACGACATCACCGAGGGCGTGAAAACGGCTGTCGCCGTTGCCGGTCCCGAACTGGGTGGAGTTCGCATCGACTCCGGTGATCTCGGCGTTCTTGCTCGTCAGGTACGCCAACAACTCGACGATCTCGGTGCTACCAAAACACGCATCGTCGTCTCCGGTGACCTGGACGAGTACGCGATCGCAGCCCTGCGCGCCGAACCCGTCGACTCGTACGGCGTCGGCACTTCCCTGGTCACCGGATCAGGCGCCCCCACCGCCGGCATGGTCTACAAACTTGTCGAGGTCGACGGAATCGCGGTCGAGAAGAGAAGCACCAACAAGGCATCTCGCGGCGGCGCAAAGAAGGCACTGCGCGTAGTGCGTCCGACCGGCACGATCGTCGAAGAAGTCATCTACCCCGCCGGATCACCGTCACCTGTTTCCGAGGCGGACGGCGCGACCGAACTGCTGATCCCGCTGGTTCGCGAAGGCAAGGTCGTCGACAGCGCGCCGACGCTCGAAGAGAGCAGAGCAGTTCTGAAGGCAGGGCTCGTGAGCCTGCCGTGGGAAGGCCTCAAGCTCTCGCGCGGAGACTCGGCTGTGCCCGTTCGATTCACCGGAGGTGAGCATCAGTGAGTGCAAAAGCACTGATAATTGTCGACGTTCAGAACGATTTCTGCGAAGGTGGCGCTCTTGCAGTCGAAGGCGGTGCTGCGGTTGCGGGAGCCGTCAACGATTTCGTCAACTCCCACGAGTACGACGCCGTAGTCGCGACTCGCGATTTCCACATCGACCCTGGGGCGCACTTCTCCGAGAATCCCGACTTCATCGACAGCTGGCCGGTTCACTGCGTCGTCGGGACAGCCGGCGCCGAGTTCCATCCGGCGTTCGACGCTTCCGTCGCCGGGTCGGCGATCTTCTCCAAGGGCGCCTACAGCGCGGCCTACTCCGGTTTCGAAGGAGCAGCCGAGGACGGAACGACGCTCGAGGACTGGCTCCGCGCCCACGAGATCACCGACGTCGACGTGATCGGAATTGCCACGGATCACTGTGTCAAGGCCACGGCCGTCGATGCCGCGCGCGCGGGGTTCGCCACGACTGTCCTTCTCCCCTTCACCGCTGGTGTGTCGACCGCCACGATCGAGTCGGCATTGGTGCAGATGCGGGAGGCGGGAGTGCAGCTGATCGGGCGAGACGAGGCCTCGTCGCAAGAAGACTCGAATGCCGGGGAACTACCCCGGGAATCATCCGTGGACGTTTCTGACGTAGGGATCCATTAACCTTCGTGGGTGGCCGATCAACTCCCGAACGTTCCCGAACTGCTCCAGACAGCGGTGCGGTCGCTCGGCGGTGCCGAACGAACCAGTCAGCTGACGATGGCGTCCGCCGTGGCGCACTCGATCGACACCGGCGAGCATCTGGCCGTCCAGGCCGGCACCGGTACCGGTAAGTCGCTCGCCTATCTCGTTCCGAGCCTGCGCCACGCGGTCGAATCGGGACGCACCGTGGTCGTGTCCACCGCCACCATCGCGCTGCAGCGTCAGCTCGTCGACCGAGATCTGCCTCGGCTCGCCGATGCCCTGAAGAAGCCACTCGGCCGACGCGCAGAGTTCGCAATCCTCAAGGGCCGCAACAACTACCTGTGCATGAACAAGATCCACACCGGCGCGTCCGAACAGCCACCCGAGGACGAGTTGTTCGATCCGTTCACGGTCTCGCGTCTCGGCCGGGAGGTCGTCCGCCTCACCGAATGGTCCTCCGACACCGAAACAGGTGATCGGGACGAATTGGTGCCGGGCGTATCCGATCAGGCGTGGCGGCAGGTCAGTGTCACCTCCCGCGAATGCATCGGTAAGAACCAGTGCCCGGTCGGTGAGGACTGCTTCGCCGAGCGCGCCCGAGTCGAGGCGTCGAAGGCCGACGTAGTGGTCACCAACCACGCACTGCTCGCGATCGACGCCATCACCGGCATCCAGATCCTGCCTGACCACGACGTCGTGGTGATCGACGAGGCCCACGAGTTGGTCGACCGCGTCACCGGCGTCGCCACGGCCGATCTCACTGCCGCCTCGATCAGTGCCGCGGCCCGGCGTTGCGGCAAGATCGCCGAAGAACAGGATGCCGATCGCCTCGAAGCCGCCGGCGAGGGGTGGGCTGGACTCCTCGAGGAATTGCGCCCAGGTCGCTGGGAAGGCCTCCCGGACGGGGCGGCACCCGCACTGGCTGCGATCCGCGACGCGGCCTGGTCGCTGCGCACCGCTATCGGCCCGGCCAAACCGGGCATGGCAGCCGCAGACCCCGAAGCCGCTGCGGCCCGCAACGCCGCACTCT
>NZ_CAURKP010000252.1:0-6134 GCF_963525155.1 uncultured Rhodococcus sp. | reverse complement strand
GTGTTGTTGCCGGGAGTCGACACGTCAGTGCCTGGTCCTCCGGGTACTTCAGAGCCCGGCCATGTCGGGATTTCCCACGGCGGCAGCGGGATCGGGATCGGGATGATGATCAGCCCATTGCTGCTGGTTTTGTTCTCGAGTCCCAGGACCACCGACTTGTTTGCTTCGCCGGTGAGCTCGACGGAAGTTGCGGTCGGTTCGCCGTCGATCTTCGAGACATCCGCCTTGCCTTCCTTGACGCCCCAGATCACTTCACCCCACTTGACGTTGGTGACGTCGGTGTGAGCACCGGTTTCTGTGAAAGTGATGTCGGTGTTCAGCGGGAACTGGACCCGGCCGTCAATGACGGCTGCGTCGCACTGGGCGGTCGGAGTGACCGAAGCGCCCGGCTTGACATCGAGAACACAAGACCGCGCCTCATTGTCGATGTCCGTCCACGTAGCCGTGACCTGGAAGATCGTGGATCCGTCCTTGGCTACCTGGCTGCCCTTGGGGCCGGTCACGATCTTGTCGATATCCACCTCGGTGGTCGGGATCGGGCGGTTGTGGATCTCCACCACAGCCGTCTCACCCGCCACCGCCTTGACGGTGTCGCGGTAATCGGCGTCACCGGCATCCGCGGAGACGTAGTAGTACGGCCGCGCCCAGTCGATACCGGCCAGTGGCTTGGGGTCGACCTCGGAGAAGGTGATCACGGTGTTCCGCGGCACAACCTCGTCGGACGTCCAGCTCCAGTCGTTTGCGGCATCGAGGGTGATGGTCTGGCCCACTGCCGGGAAATCAGTTCCAGCGGGGAGTGCCGGATCGATCCCGTCGATACGGACCTCGAACGTCGCGCTGTCAGGCAGGTCGGCCTCGGGTGCGCGGACGGGGTTGCCGTCAGCGTCGAGGATGAACTTCGTGAATTCGACCGATCCGAATTTCCACAGCGCATCGTTCGACAGCGTGATCAGTCGACCGTCGGTCGGGTCGTCGGAGACTATGCCCGTCGCGGTGCCGTCGAGGTTCGAATGCAGCCACGATTCGCCTTCCGGGCTGGTGCCCCAGGAGATCGTGCCCCACTCGACTCCGTCGACATCGGGACGGCCGGTCTCGGTGAAGGTCACCTCGGTGCCGACAGGGAGGTCGACGCCGAGCGGTGTGGTCTGTCCCTGCTTGACGCTCAGCACCTGGGTGCGGTACTCCACACCGTCGCGCCAACGCGCCTCGACCGTGAACTCCACGTCGTCGCCGACGGCCTCGGCGGCCTCACCGCCGACCTGCTTTGCGATGCGCAGAGTGCCGTCGTTGACGTCGACGAAGTTCGACACCTCGATCTTGCGCAGATCCTTGCCGATGGTCACCACGGCTGCGTTGTCCGGACTGATCCTGACATTCCCGGAGTATGCGGGCACGCCATAGGCGAGACCGTCACCGTTTGCCGGAACCAGCTCTGTCAGTGTGACTTCGGTGCCGCCCGGCAGGTTCTCGCCGAACGGAACCGGGGTGCCGTCGGACGGAAGAGACAGCGTCTTGCTCTGCGGGTTGTCGTCCGTATCGAGCCAGGTGGCAATCACGTCGAAGCTGGCCGGTACGGCCGTGTCGGACGCCTTCGGGCCCGTGAGCTTTTTGCTCACTTCGAAGGTGCCTTGCGTGACCTTGGCCTCGTTGGTGACGGAGACCGTGTTCGCCGACGCGTCGGTGCCGATGGTGAGCGTCTTCGGGCTGATCACCGGCAGCGACCACGTCACGAGGTCGGTGTTCGTCGGTTGGACCTCGGTGAAGGTGACTTTCGCTCCGATGGGCAATTTGCTCAGGTCGTAGTGCTGACCGTCCTTCAGGGTGAATTGACGCAGCTCGTTGCCGGCGGCGTCGTCACCGAAGGCGATCTCTGCGTTGACGACGAAAGCCTCGAGCCCCGTGCGCGCTCCGTCACCGATGACGGACTTGGTGATCCTCGCCGATCCCAGGCTCGCTTTGTTGAGCAGTGTGACACCGACATTGCTCTTCGGCGTGATGGTCACCAGCGCCTCGGTGCGGTCCCCGTTGAGCGTCACGCCCTCTGACGGGCGGAACGTTCCTCGCTCGAAGTACACGCCGTCAACGGTGGGGAGGTTGATCTCGGACAGACGGATCTGCCAGCCGGTTCCGCGGGGGTTGATCCCACTGACCGGTGTCCCGTCAGCCTTCACCTTGATCTCGTAGGAGCTCACCGGGGCGTCGGTCGCTGGATCTTGCCCGGGGGCGAACTCCTCGACTTTCACGGTGAACTCGGTGTCTTGGGGGAATTTCTCGGAGAAGGGAGCGATCTCCTTCAGAAGCGAGAACGAGCCCCGCGACACACCTTGGCCGGTACCGCCGCCGCCCCATTCCTGCTTGACACTCTGCGTCGACTGAGTCTTGCCGTTGTAGAAGACCGAGTTCCCGTAAACCGTGCCGCGCTGATCCAGCCCACCGCTGCTGGTGCAGAGGGTGTATTCGACGTAATAGCGTGTCTCACGGTTGTAGTCGCCCGCGTTCTTCGAGAGGGTGATGGCAATCCCGTTGTCGCCGCTGCGTGTGACCGTGGTGCCCGCGGTGATGTCCGTCCCGCCCTCTTTTGCAAGGAAGTCGCGCGCGGTGACCTTGAAATTGAGGTCCTTCTTCAGATCGCCGCTGACATCACACACCGCCAAGCTGTCGGAGAACGTGTCGGTGATGACCGCCGGTGCGTCGAGGCCCTCGAGGGTGTGCCCGGAGACCTGCACCTTCCAGTCGATGGTCGTGCCGGCAGGCTGCTTCTCGCCCGCGACGTCCTTCGGTTCGGTGTTGAGCGTGCCGGTCTTGCCGCCCTCGAACTTGGGCCCCGTCACCGAAGCGTCTTTGGAGATGCCGTTGACGACCGCCGTATTGGTGAACACATCAGAGGAGTCCGGCACCTCCTTCTCGATCACACAGGACCGGAACTTCACGTAGTAGTACTGCGTCGAGTCTTGCTTGATCTTTTCCTTCGGCGTGATGGTCATGCTGAAGGATTGGGCACTCGCCGTGGCACCGGAAGCGTCGATGTCGAACTCGGAGGTGACGTTGACGTGGTTGGTTGTTTCACCGTTCAGCCCGGGTAGACGGTTCGCGCGCCAGACCGTCGGGACGAGGCCGCCCTCGCAGACCTCGTGATTGGCGCCGAGAGTCTCCTTGATGATGACTTTCTGGTCGGGGAGGCTCGCGATGAAAGTGCCCGGAAGCGTTATGCTCCAGTCGATCTCGCTGTACCGGGTGCCCCCGGCCCAACCGCCGGACTTCGACGGCCCGGTCTGTGGTGACCAATCCTGGCCGACGCCTGCCGCGCCTACGGTGTTCCCGCCGATGGTCACGGAGTTGTCGTAGACGGTGCCCGTGTTGTCCACTTCGCCGCTGGTTGTGCACGAGGTGTACTCGATGCGGTAGAGCTTGTTTCTTTCGAAGGGGCCGCCGTTGTCGAGCGCGATGCTGACTGGATCTCCAGCGGCACTCTGGGTGACGGTGACGCCGCCTGCGACCGGCTCGAGATCGTTCGGGCGACCGGACAACAGCTTCGCGTCGATCAGGCTGCCCGTACACAGCTTCATGTTCTCTGAGAGCGCGTCGCTCAGGGTCACCGAACCGGTGCCGCCCGCGTCCAGTGCGGCCAGATCGGCGCCGGGAATGTCGATCGTCCAACGCACAGACTGCTTGTTGCCCTGGAGTTGGCCGGACTTCTTGGCCTCGCTGATCACGCTGCCGTCGCTGATGCCGCCACCGCCGGGTAGCTCGTGCGTCACGTCGAAACTGCCGTTGATCGTGAAATCAACTTTCTCTTCGGTGGTGTACGCGACCGCCTTGGTGTAGACGAAGAAATCGCCCTTCACCTCGTCTGGGCGATCCGCCACGGCATCGGAGAGAACACACGTCATCAGATTGGTGGAAGCAACCAGATCGCATGTGCCCCAAACCGTCCCGTCGTCGCCCTCGAGCGCGATCGTCGGGTTGGACTGGAGCTTCAACTCGTCAGGGAATCCGATGGTGAACTGGTCGCCCGGTTGCGGGCTCGCGCTTGACGCGTCCCAGGTGCCCTTTACCGTGACGGAGTCCCCGACCGTGATCTGCTGGTCGTTCTTTCCCTCGACCTGGACGTCGGTGATTTTCACATCGATGCCGGGATTGACTCCGCGTGCGGCCAGTCGCTGCGCCGCCACAGAAGTCGTAGACGGGGGCGCTGTGGTTGTGATCGGCGGTTTCGCAGAAGTGGGTGACTCCGACGTGGAAGTAGGCGGCGCCGTCGTTTTCAGTGGCGCCTCCGTCGTAGTTACGGGCGGCTTCGTTGTGTTCGGAACTGTGGTGGTCGGACCTGTGGTGGTCGAGGTCCCGATGTCATCTGCCGAGGCAACTTGGACGAATGAGAACGACGATATGACCAGCGCCAGGACCGCAACAAGCATCCCCAACGCCGCCCACCGAGACACCACCCCCTCCCCGGCACGACGCGGGAAGACACGGTTACGCATGACGAACACCTTTCGTTCAGAACACATGATTTGGGCCCCGTTTCCGGGGCCGGCGAATAGCGAAACGGGACCTTTGAGCAGCTCTGGAGCCTGGATGCGAGCGTTGGTGATTCTCAGGCGTCCTATTGCGGAGCCGAACAGTTGATAATCGGACCTGGTTGGCGCCAGCGCAGACCGACGGCCGGCTCTGGGTAGGCCAGGAAATTCCAAGAAAGATCGACCGCCGGTATTACCTAACGCGACGACCTACGAGGTACTAAAGGCTGCGGCCGAGGATCTTTCCTGCGCGATTCATTGCAGTTCGGGCATGAGCACCATCCCGGATAGCAATAGCAACAGTGCGATGGCTCCGAGGGGGAGTCTTCGTGCTGCGTGCTTCGCTGCCGTGACGGTTTTCATGAAATTCCTTTCTTTGGCACAACGTAAGGAAATGTGCGCGGGGCCGTTCGCGAGAAGATGCAAATTCCGCGCAAACAACGCAGAAGGCGCAAACCGGGCGATGCGCAATCAGGAATCTAACACGAGCAAATCGCATAGCTGGACACGCCATGGACGTGCGTCCATGCAAGAAAAACTGCGCTTACCTGGCTATATCTATCTTCCGTTGATTTATTTCGAGTTAACTGGCTGGTTCATCACAATTCGATCTCGACCATCAGTTGTATACCTGCCCTGGCTCCTGTCGACAATCGGTGAGCGGCCGAGCCGAGTCCGCGCTGCTGTACCGAATGGGCCTTTATGCAGTTCACCGCCCCTTATTTGCTGTCGGAACGACAAGGCGTGGAGCGAATTATCTGTGCGCACACGCTCGACATAAATGCAAATCATTTTTCTGTATATAGGAGGAGGGTGAATTAGGGGGTGAATTCAGTCGCGCGTCATCGAAACCCCTGTTCTGAAAGGATCCAGAGATAGGGGTCACATTAGATTCGTTTTTCTTAGCAGATTAGATTTCGGCCTGAGTTAACCGTCGCTAATGCTTCGGGGGCCGACATGGCATTTCGAGACGAAGAATCGCCCAGCTTTTCGTCGAAAGCCTTCGGTACGGTTACGTCAGTCCAGCTGATCACGCGCCGCAGCGACTTTTGGCGACGCTCTTGTGCGCACGGATGAGGCACAGCCTGGGATGTGTGTGGATCTCGGAAAATGCCACGTCGGAGGCTTCTTCGAAGATCTCGAGACCTCGCAAGTTCAGGTCGTTCTCGCGCATCTCGGCACGATGAAATGGCTTACTTTTCAAGCGCTTTCGATGCCCGGAGTCAAATGGTGACGGTCGTTGCGTAGTCGCTGACGGCGGATGCGGCGGGTTCGATCGGTGCGCAGTCGCCACATCCGAGCAACCGCACCGAGTAGCTGCGAGGTCCCAGAGCCGGCGCCTCTCACGGCTCCCTGGAAACTTCGCGAAATTAGAACTTCGAATCGAGTTCTCGCTCAACCATTCTGACGCAGCTTGTGTCATTGGTGCTACGCCCACGGCCGCCAGCAAGGTCCGACTACTCCGGCTGCTGTTATACGCCCTGGGATCCGGAGCCCAGAGATTCTGTGACACTGTGCGGCGGCTCTGCTGAGCGTGTTGCATGCGACTCGGCTGGCATTGGTGGATTCTTGGCTACCGGCTCGTTGTCGTAGAACTTCGTGAGACGACCTTGTCGC
>NZ_CAURKP010000251.1:0-6155 GCF_963525155.1 uncultured Rhodococcus sp. | reverse complement strand
ACCCCACCCCCGGCGGCACGCCCCCATTGCATAGGCGCCGCCCCCGCCCCGGTCTTTTCAAAACGAACAGAAGGACTCCCAACGTGGCTGAGCGCAGACTGCGCGCTGTGGAGAGGGGCGAAAAGCCACCGGCCAAGCGGGTTCCGCGCAAAGCGCCGCCAAAGTCGGCTGCACATGCGGAGAGGAGCGGTGATCGCCGGCAGTTGCTCTTCGCGTTTCAGCATCGCATCGCGAAGGCCATCGACGACCCGAAGACTGCGGGTCGGTGTTCGCAGCGTTGATAAAGCAGCAGCGCGACATCGCGGCCGAGATTCACGCAATTGACCTCGCTGGGGATGTGGGGGTCAAGAATTTCTCCGCACGGTCCTGGTCGGCGCGCAGCTTGGCACTACCGAGGTCATCAAAGCGACCAAGCTCGGTGACGGTGCCCTTCTCACTATTGGCCTCAATGATCTGCGGGTAGACGTCGCTGGGATTGTCGGGATTGTTTATCGGTTTGATCTCCGGCGGCGGTCGCGGCGCACACTCGGTCACATATTTCCGGCGTGGTCGCGGTGACGTCGAGGCCCAGGCGCCTGAAGCAGATATTAATGGTTCGCTGGGCCTATGCATCATGCTTCAACGCGAGGTGTTGATCGTCCCATCGTGATGCGCTCAATAGTTGTGCGATGTGATTTGCGATCATCATGTGGGCGGGAATCAACGGCAAAGCGTCCCGCCACAAGCGGATCTGGGTGAACGCGTCTGCTGCTGGTACCTGTTGCAAGCGGTCCAGAATTTCGAGACGTTCCGAATTAAGCCAGTCATCCTGGTATTCATCCAGAAGGAAGGCGACAGTTCCGCTAAGGGGGAGTTCGACGCGCACCGCGCCACGCCACTTCCCGCGCTCGGCGACGTACGCGGCGAGCACCTCGTCGCGGTTCACAGCGTTGGTGAGGAACGTATCCAGTTCGGTCGGGACCTGCGGGCGGTATCTGTAGGTGACGTACGTCAACCATGTGGTGTTGGAGGCCGGACGATACGGCCGGGATTCCCTCGTCGGCGAGGTTTCACCCCGAAGTTCTTGGCGCGCGTATTCGGAGGCGTTGATGAGGTCCATGTAGGACTTCCACAATCCGCCCGCCGATAGGTCTATAGGAACGTATTCGCGTAGGAATACTTGGGCTTCCCGGAGGTCTTCGCGACGGAGTGACAGGTAGTTGTAGATGTTCAAAAATCGCGCGTATTCCGGCGAGTCAATGAAGATGGCGTTCCAACGCGCGTCTGACGTGAACGCGGCGGACGACCCGTAGTAATTGATTCCGGCCAGCATGATACGGATGTCCTGTCCATCCTCGGTCTGGTCGACCTGAGCGAGGATGCGCTGATGCACCGAAGAGTCGACATGGCGGGCCTCCAACAGTTGCGTCAGCCCCAACCGGAGGTCGTCACGGGTGGCGTAGTCCACATCGATGAGGTCCGGACGCAGTTCATCGGAAATGTCTTGGTAGAGCCAACGTTGGTCGAAGTAGTACTGCAGGCTCGACTCTCGGAGTTGCACGACATGTGCGGTGTCCTTGTATGGCGCCCAGCGCAATGCGCGACCGGCGACTTGCATTAGGTGAGCGATACTCATTGAGGGATAAGTCACGACGACTGAATCGATCGACGGGTCGTTGAAACCCTCACCGACGAGTGCGGACGTGGCAATCAGGATCCCGGCGGGTTTGCTTGAGAATTCGTCAAGTGCGTCACCTGCGTCGGCCGTCCGCAAGCTGTTACTGCCGCCGTGGACGAACGCGATGTCATCGTTGTCGAGAGGATGTCCCTGACGCTGCTCGAACACGTCAATAACGGCCTCGTAGAGGCGTTCGGCGCGTTCTTGCTGCGACACTGCGACCAATACCTTCCCGAAGTCACTCTCCGTCCGATCGAGCAGATAATCAGCCAGGTCTCTCAGTCCATCTGAGGTCGACCAGTCAAGACCGGGCAGATCAAGAGGAGGCTCGAAGACGGGTTCCACGATGCACTTGCGCTCGAACAGTTCGCGGTACGTGATGGTGAACGCGATGTTGTCGACGCCGATGGGCAAACGATCCGCGCGCACGGGCGTCGCAGTAAGTAGGATTACTGGGCCACCGTGATCGAATACCGGAGCGTAGGTGGGGGCGGCGGCATGGTGCGCTTCATCGATAACGATGAGCACCGCTCGGTCACCCAACTCTTCGAGCGTCTTCGCCACTTCGCCCACCATGATGAACTTGATCCGAGACTCGAACATGGACGCAGACCCGTCGGGAAGTTGATCGTCGCGTTCCTTCAGGAGCACCTGAAGGTCCTTGCGTGCCTGCCGATGAAGATTTCGGCGATGGGTCACCCACAAGGCGATTGTGTCCGTTCGGTTTTGGGCTGCCAGATAATCCAAAATGCAGCGAAGGCCGACGCGCGTCTTGCCGCCGCCCGTCGGGACAATCAGGCCGACCCGGCTCTGCGGAGTCTCACGGAGATCGGCGGCCACATGGCGCACAGCGCCGTCCTGCCAAGACCAATCAGGTGAGGAAGTAGTAGATTTCGCGGACGGAGTTGTGTCAGAAAGGGCGGCGCCGGCGTTCGGAAGTGCTCGCCTGACCACCGCGGGTGGTACTTCTAATGCAGATGCAACGCCTGCAACGCGGTCCTGGCCATCGACGATCGCAGCGCCTGCGGCCGCGACCTTTGCGTCAAACCCGATGAAAGGGGCCACGTCACCCTGCAGGACCGGCATCGCGGACAGGCCCTCCTCCAGGGCGCACAGGGTGGCTTCCGTGACCGACCGGGAGTTGTCTTCGCTCAGCAAGCCATGGATGCGATTGGGATAGATGCGTTGTCCAGCACCCGCGGAGAGAAGTTCCGTAAGGGCGTTCACACTCCCCACCGCCCGGAGTTGGCGGACCAGTCCGTCGATGACGGACTGGACCCGTTGCTCGGTTACGTGGTGGCGCTTTACCATCAGGATTCCGTCGATTCGATCATCTTCAGAAAGAGTTGAGCCTGGTCGCGCATCCGCTCCAGTTGAACCTTGATAGCTGTGCCCTCTGTGGCGAGTCGATCCGCGGTCAATTCCGATAGCTTCTTCAGCAGGTCGTCGATGATCGCCTGAGGCTTGCGATTGGCCTTATGTGAGAGCCATTCGGCCTCAACCTCGGCCATGCGACGAGCGCTATCGGGGTCCGACACGTCGAACGCGGACGCGAACGACGTCCCGTTGTCCTTGTCGTATCGCTGCATGTCATCCCACACCTTGATGTTTTCGTGCCGGTAGAAGATGTTCGGGTTCTTGTCTGCCGAGCGCGGCCATGGACGCGCCTGCTTGAAGACCCAGTCGAAGAGCACCTTCTCGCTCTCCGCTGAGAGCGCGCGATCGTCTTCCCCAATTGCCAATTGTGCTCTAACCCAAGGCTTTCGGCTGATAAGCTCAAAGAGGTAGTAATCCTCCTTATCGAACTCCTGATGCGGGACCTTTGGCAGTTCGTCCTCCCACCGCGCCCTGAAGGCGCCGAACCAGCTTGCGGCTTTGAGTTGGCGCTTCACGTTGGTCTTTGTCAACGATGCCTCGTCCGCGACATCGGCGATGATGGCGCTGTCCCAGAATCCGCCCTTGCTGCCGTGCTTGGCCTCGAACAGATTGTTGTAGCGCTCTAGCAGCCAGAGATCTTCGGCGTAGTTGCCCCACTCCTTGGCGCCATTGATGTGCCTGACGGCGAGCACCCGCGGAAGCTTGATGTTCAACTCTGCGACAGTGTTCGCATCGACTGGCACGACCTGCAGAAGGTCGGTGTCCTTCTTGATCTGCTCGATCCTGGCGACAACCTTCCGTTGCTCGTCGATCTCCTCCGCGGGGAAGTTCTGCGCATTCTTCTCCAGGCGTGCAAGCTTCTTGCGCTGCTTTTCCAACTCGACGGTGCGGATCTTGTGTAGGGACACAAGTCGGCGGTTGCCCTCCACTACCACGTGGCGGTCAATGCCGTCATCTGGATGGTCCCACGTAATGATGTTGTCGACGGCCATCCAACCTTGTCCGATGATCGCCTGAATCAGCGCGTCGGTTTGGTAGGCCGACTCGCCTAGAGCAGTCAGGATCCGCTCACGCGTCGCGTCATCAAACAGCGCATCCGCGTCTTCATATCCAGGCTTTTCGTCGACGGCGTAGCCCAAGCGTGGGTTGTTTGGGTCCGGATACAAGTTCTCGAACGGGACTTCCATCAGTTTCTTCAAGTACTCCATTTGACTACCTCCAGCCCTGTGGGAATCCCTGTATTCCGCATCTATGGAATAAGATAGCACGACAGTCCGCTAATGTGGAACAGTTTATTGGTCATCCCCTGATTTCGGGCATCAATTGCCGAGTCAGATGCAGGGGCGTGGCGATTGTGTCGATGGAGGCGAGGCAAGGGGCACCGTGACGTTGCGGGACGGCACGTCCGAACTGATCAGCGACTCACTGCCGAGACGGCGCCTCCGTTGTGGCCGATCGTCGCAGACGCTTAGGTCAAGCGGGGGTTCCAAATGAAACGCGACTCACACTCGGGGATGTCGGTTGGCGCAGCGGTTAGATCGACGGAGATGAATCGCACAAGATGCGTGTGGAGGTAGGCAGAGTCGATGCGTGTCGCGCCGTACCGTTCGACAAGCGCATCGGTGAACTTCGTCTGTATTACTACGGCGCTGAGATACACGGTCTTCTTGTAAGGGCGAAGGCACTCCTGAACATCCGCGGAGATCGGCAGGGGCGGAAGGTTAGCTCAGGTTCGCCGACTGAGGCTAATATTGTGGACGACAACGGTGCTCCGGAGATCGCGATCAGAATGGTAAAGATTAATGCCAACCACAACGGCGCCGAACATTCTGTGTTCAGCCAGATGATCAGTGCACCGATGATCGCGTTCGGAATGTCTTTAGCACGAGAATGATCGATATTCCTCGGATTGACCGGCGACGTTCTCCACCAATGAAGGCAATGCCCTCGATTCTCGCGCAGCATTCGCAGGATGGATCAGCCAGTGAGCGACATCCCAATCGCGAGCATGACTATCCCGTCACCCACGGCCCAAGTGGACCCAGTTGGGAGACACGTCGCACCGCCGCGAATCCGGCGGCCGTGAACACCTTCCACGCCCCGGTTATCGACTGACCGTGCGGTTGTGTTGCTATCCAAACACCCTCCCACAACCCGGTGTCGACAACTTCAGGCTTTGCTACACCTTTCGGTTGTGCAGCACAGTGAATGTTGAACGCCGAAGGAGATGCGGTCTACTTTCAGTAGTGCCACATCCGCAGCATGCCCAGTGGCATGATCTCGTCCAATGACTGGGAGTCGGATTGCGTGGGCTGTGCTGGCAATCGAGACGGGATTCTGGGTTCGGCGACACGCAGTGGCTGATCTACGAGATCACCAGTTGCGACGTCGGCATCGGATACGGCCCTCTGCGTGTGGCGCAATGCAACGGCACGATTCAGGCGGACTTCAGTCGCGGGCTGTTTTTGGTGCTCGCTGTTCCAGTGGTGCTGTGCATAATTCCAGCCGTGATCGCGCGACTATTGGTCTCCTGGATCGTCTCGGCGACAATGGGGTTTGCTGCGATTGTGGAATTCGTGAGTGCCTTCAGCGCGTCGATGCCTTCTTTGCTGTCGATGGTCGAGAGCCACCTGGCGGCGGTGCTGGCTTTAGGTTGCAGTAACTCATCAGGTGATCGCATTGCGCAACAAGGGGACTTCCGCGAGTTCGCGACGTGAAGTCGCTCATTAGGTCGGAGCGCGAGATCCAAAGTTCACGGGCGAGTAGACTCTGCGCTGACCCGAGCGTGGTCTCCATTCTCGAAGACGTTGGCGCAGAAGTGCGCTCGCAACCCATCCATCGCTACACTCTCGTAGTGCTGGCGGCCACGCGGAGCTGTGCTCGGCAGAGTTCAGTCGGCTGAGGTGTCATTTGAAGTGCCTTTGATTCCGCCACGGAGATCGTGTCGCTGAGTCCAGGTGCGCACGGCATTACGAGGTCGAGTGACGCGAGATTGTTGATTGTTTCGCCGCGGCGAATTCCGTGTCGTCGAGGACTCCCTGTTGGTCGAGGTTGGCGAGGTTCTGGAGTTCGCTTGATAGACCTATTGGCGGTGTAGTCGAAGTCGGGGCATGCTGCACAT
>NZ_CAURKP010000250.1:0-6164 GCF_963525155.1 uncultured Rhodococcus sp. | reverse complement strand
CCGGAGGGGCGACGCGAGAGAACAACGACCTCGTGGCCTGCAGCAGCCAACTCGGTGGCGAGATGGTGGACGTGTCGGCCGAGGCCGCCGACAACGACCGGGGGGTACTCCCACGAGACGATGAGAATTTTCACGACGCGCTCCCGTTCACCAGTTCAGTGTCAGGAAGACGGCGTGCATCCAGACCGGGGAACAATCCGTCGGCGCGATTCCAGCCTTTGGCCAACCGCTCGGCGACGGCGTCGCGGCCGGAAACGAGCGCTTCGGAGATTTCCCTGGTCGCGTGGGCGTGCTTGTGTGCGCGTTCGCGGGCGTACCCCGCGGCCGAATCCTTGCTCACCATGAATGCCCAATCGCTCGAAACTGTCATCAGTGTCTCGCGAAGTACCTGATCGTTGACCCGGTTTCGCAGTTCCGGTCGGCCGGGTGCGTTGTCGCGTCCGCGAGACTTGTCCACGGTGCCGAGCGCGGTCTCCACCACTTCGGAGTTCAGTTGCACCAGGTCGGACACCTGATCGCCGGCCCAGACACGCCAGTCCTTACCCGATCCCCAGGACGAATCCTCGAGTTGAACGGGTTCGCCGACGTATCCCGATGCCTTGGCGTCGGCGAGGGTGCCGACGCGAATTCCGGCCTCGGGAAGCGCGCGCAGGAGTTTTTCGAGCCACTGCGGACCTTCGTGCCACCAGTGCCCGAACAGTTCGGTGTCGAAAGCTGCGACCACCAGGGCGTCGCGGCCGATGCGGGTGGATTCACTGCGCAGACGCGCCCGAACGGTTTCGACGAAGTCGGCAACATGCTTGTCGACGGCGGCCGCAGCGAGTTCGGGGTCGTACGGCAACTTGTCGGCGGAGTCGACGGTCCGTCCGGTGACCCGCGACGGCTTGAGACCCGTCTCGTGGTCGTAGGTGTGGAAGTCGCGGTAGGCGGCGTGACCCGGATATCCGGACTTGGGGGACCAGACGCGGTAGCTGACCTGCAGGTCGCGGCCGAATGCAACCACGTCGGATTCTCGAACCGGGCGGCCGAGGGACGTGTCGCCGCGCAAGGCGGGGCCGTCGACCATGAAGTGGGTGACGCCCGCTTCGGCGTACCCGCGCTCCATGCCCGGGGTGTACCCGCACTCGGGTCCCCAGATCCCGGTCGGAGTGTGATTCCACCGGGCATGCGCGTCGGCGAGACCTTCGCGGAGGGAGAACGCCCGCAAGCGAGGATCGAGCAGCGGTTGGAACGGGTGGGCCAGCGGCCCGCCGAGAAGCTCGAAGGCCTCGCGATCGATGAGGTCGCGGAACACCGGTGAGGCGCCGTGCTGCCAGTGAGTCTCGAAATCTGCGAGAGCGGCAGCTGACGCCCGGTGTTCGCGCGCGCCGAGTTCGCGGTGCGCCGCGTCCGGCATGCCGGCGGCCTCGTGGGCGCGGATCTGCCAGTTGCCGAGCCAGTGATGCATCCCGGCGAGGCAGTGGGGATCGTCCAACTGGGCCGCGAGTACGGGCGTGATTCCCAGCGTCAGCAGGTGCGATCGGCCCTCGTCGGCCAGGCGACGTAGCGCGGCGGCGAGCGGAATGTACGACGCAGCCCAGGACTGGTAGATCCATTCCTCGCCGACTGGCCATCTGCCGTGGTTGGCGAGCCACGGCAGATGGGAGTGCAGAACCAGGGCGAACATCCCCGGTTCGGTGACGGGTGTTGCGTTACTCACTCGCCGGTTTCCTTCACGGCAATAGCGACGAGGTCGAGGCTGTCGTCGATGTCGGGTTCGCTGATGCTGAAGTCGTCGACGGTGATGCCCTCGACGTCGCGGGTGAGATCTTCCGGCCAGGGCTCGCCGGCCAACGCGCGGTCGATCTGCGCATTGATGAACGATCCGCCGTGCTTGGCGTCGAGTTCCTTCAGGCGCGAACCGTGGTGGACGCCGGTCATCAACTGAACGCGGAATCCGGCGTCTTCGAGCAATCCGGTCATTTCGGAGGCGTTGAGCTCACGAGTGTGGAAAGGGTTGAGCGGCGTGTCGCGGCCGGGGGAGAAGGTGATCCGGTTGGGGGTGCTGATGAGAAGTTCACCGCCGGGAGCGAGAACTCGGAAGCATTCGCGTAGGAACTGACCCTGATCCCACAGGTGCTCGATCACCTGGAAATTGACGACGACGTCAACCGAGTTGTCGGCCAGTGGAAGCTCGGCGAGGTTGCCGTGGAGCATCTCGACGCGGGGGTAGCGGGCACGGACGTGCTCGACCGCGGAGATGTCGTAGTCGAGGCCGGTAACCTTTGTTGCGACGTCCGCAATCATGTTGGCGCCGTAGCCTTCTCCGGAACCGGCCTCGAGGACTCGGCGGTCCGTGCAGCGCTCCAGAAGTGCGCGGTACACCACTTCGTGGCGTCGGAACCAGTAGTTCTCCTCGGGGATTCCTGGCACGGTTCGTTCGCCCGTCAAGGGCAGGGGTGCGTCCTCGTGGTTGCTGACACTCGTTTCACTCACCCGTGCGAGATTAGTGCCATCCGAGTAGAACGTGTTCGCCGTGGTCCAGATCACTGCTGTCAATTCCTGTTCGTGCCGTTATGGTGGACGAGGTTCCACGTTAAGTTACCCACCGGTAACTTAACGTGGGGTAATCTAACGCACAGCCGACGTGAACCGAGAAATTCGCCCGTAGGGAGACCTGTCGGACTCTCTTTTCGGACGCTCGGACTGCGCGAGCACCACAGACGATTTATCAGGTGAATTACACACAGGAGGTCGACGAAGACCCATGACGAATATCGTTGTTTTGATCAAGCAGGTCCCCGACACATGGTCCGAGCGCAAGCTGACCGACGGCGACTACACGCTTGACCGTGAAGCCGCCGACGCAGTCCTCGACGAGATCAACGAGCGCTCCGTCGAAGAAGCACTCCTCATCAAGGAAGCTCAGGGCGGTGAGGTAACGGTGCTGTCCGCAGGTCCCGACCGCGCCACCGACGCTATCCGCAAGGCTCTCTCGATGGGCGCCGACAAGGCCGTCCACATCAACGACCCGGCACTGCACGGCTCCGACGCGATCCAGACCGCATGGACGCTCGCTGCTGCTCTCGGCCAGATCACCTTCGAGAACGACGAGCCTGCCGACCTGATCATCGCCGGCAACGAGGCCACCGACGGCCGCGTCGGCGCTGTTCCGGCCATCATCGCCGAGTACCTGGGCATCCCGCAGCTCACCCAGCTGCGCAAGGTCGTCGTCGCCGACGGCAAGATCACCGGTGAGCGCGAGACCGACGAGGGCGTCTTCGGCCTCGAGGCTTCGCTGCCCGCGATCGTCTCGGTCACCGAGAAGATCAACGAGCCGCGCTTCCCGTCCTTCAAGGGCATCATGGCCGCGAAGAAGAAGGAAGTTCTCGTCTACACGCTGGCCGACCTCGGAGTCGACCCGGAGACCGTCGGAGTTGCCAACGCCGGCACCACCGTGACGTCCTCCACCCCCAAGCCCCCCCGTACCGCTGGTGAGCGCATCGTCGACGAGGGAGACGGTGGCACCAAGATTGCCGCGTACCTCGTCAGCAACAAGGTCATCTGATCGCGCCCTTCTAGACATCCAGCAGAAGAACTCAGGGAGAGTTAAGTCATGGCAGAAGTACTTGTGCTCGTAGAGCACGCAGAGGGTGCGCTGAAGAAGGTCAGCACCGAACTCATCACCGCTGCACGCGCACTCGGTGAGCCGTCGGCAGTTGTCGCCGGCCCCGCGGGCACCGCAGCAAAGCTCGCCGACGCTCTGGCAGCAGCCGGCGCCGAGAAGATCTACGTCGCCGAGTCCGACGACATCGACGGCTACCTCGTCACCCCCAAGGTCGACGTTCTCGCCGCTCTGGTCGAGTCCACCAGCCCGGCAGCAGTCATCACCGCAGCCGGCACCGAGGGCAAAGAGGTTGCCGGTCGTCTGGCCGCACGTCTGGGCTCCGGATTGCTGACCGACGTCATCGAGATCAAGGCTGACGGCACCGGCGTCCACTCCATCTTCGGTGGCGCGTTCACCGTCGAGGCCAAGGCCAACGGCGACGTTCCGGTCTACTCGGTTCGTCCGGGCGCAGTCGAGGCTGCTCCGCAGGCCGGCGCAGGCGAGCAGATCACCGTCGAGGTTCCGGCTCAGGACGAGAGTGCCGTCAAGGTCACCTCGCGTGAGCCCATCGTCGGCGGCGACCGCCCGGAGCTCACCGAGGCGTCGGTTGTCGTCTCCGGTGGACGTGGTGTCGGCAGCGCGGACAAGTTCTCCGTCGTCGAAGAGCTGGCCGATTCCCTCGGTGCTGCAGTCGGTGCTTCGCGTGCCGCTGTGGACTCGGGTTACTACCCCGGACAGTTCCAGGTCGGTCAGACCGGTAAGACGGTCTCCCCGCAGCTGTACATCGCGCTCGGCATTTCCGGTGCCATCCAGCACCGCGCCGGCATGCAGACGTCCAAGACCATCGTCGCGGTCAACAAGGACGAAGAGGCACCCATCTTCGAGATCGCCGACTTCGGCATCGTGGGCGACCTGTTCAACGTCGCACCGCAGCTCACCGAAGCTGTGAAGTCCCACAAGGGCTGAAAAGCACAAACTGCTGTGCGCCTTTATCAACCCCCCGCGGTTGATAAAGGCGCACAGTGCTTTATTCACCCGGGCTGCATCGGCATGTCACTTCGTCGATACCGAGACGCCGTTCGCGCTCGATAAACCTTGCGCATGACAATTACGTCAGTCCTTCGCTCCGCGAGTGACAATCTCGGCCGTGAGGTCGCCCAGCCGAGATATTCCCTGATCGTCTCCTCCGACCGCGAGCATCGTGTCGCTGCGCAGCGCCTTCGATACCGAGTGTTCGCCTCCGAGCCAGGCTTCTCCCTCCCCGCTTCGGCCGGGGTGTTCGAACTCGACGCCGACGCCTTCGACGAATTCTGTGATCATCTTCTCGTTCGCGACAACATCACCGAGGAGTACGTCGGCTGCTACCGAATGCTGCCGCCGGATTCCGCTGCGGCGGCCGGTGGGTATTACACCGCAACGGAATTCGACATCTCCGCGCTCGATCCGGTGGCGAACAGGATTGTCGAAATGGGTCGCGCGTGCGTCGATCCCGCTCACCGCACCGGATCCGTCCTGAGCCTGATGTGGTCGGGCATCCTGCACTATCTCGAATTGACCGGATACGAGTGGGTGATGGGCTGCGTCTCCGTGCCCGTCTTGCCGAGCCCCGATTCAATTGCCGGCGCCGATGTCCGCGGCGTCCGTGACTTCGTGATGAACAAGCACGCCAGTCCGGGGTCGCGGCGGGTGATCCCACGAAACCCGGTGGTCCTCGGGGGTCTGACGCTCGACGAGATCGCCGCACCGGAACGCGTGACGATGCCGCCGTTGCTCCGTGGCTACTTGCGGATGGGCGCGATGATCTGCGGGGAGCCCGCCCACGATCCCGAGTTCGGTGTGGCCGATTTTGTTGCACTGCAAGGCCTTCACTCCGCCAACAAGCGCTACCTCGAACGGCTGCGATCGGCGGCCGCCGCACACGAGTCGGGGATCGGCTGATGACCGCGGCGGTGCCGTACTGGGTGCCGACGAGCCCCTGCGGCGACGGGTGCCTACCCGCGGACGCACCCGGTGTGTCGAGTATCACCGTGATGGCCCGCGGGGTCATGGTCGGTGCCGCACTGGTGACTGCGCCTGTGCTTTCGGCCGGCTGGCTGCTCCCGCGCACCTGGCGTACTGAGATGCAACGCGGATACTCGCGCGCGTTGCTGCGGTGTCTGGGGATGAAGCTGACGGTCGACGATCAGCGGTTGGGGCGCGCGGAACCTGACGGGGTCATGGTTGTCGCCGGTCACGTGTCCTGGACCGACGTCCTCGTCGCGAGCGCCGTTGCTCCGGCCAACTTCGTCGCCCGCGCCGACCTGCTCGACTGGGCAATGCTCGGCGGTCTCGCGCGCCGGATGCGCGTCGTCCCCATCGACCGCGCTCGCCTGCGTGAACTCCCCGGAACCGTCGACGTCGTTCGCGAACGCCTGCAGCGAGGTGTCCGGGTGATGGTGTTCCCCGAGGGAACGACCTGGTGCGGGCGGGCGTACGGCGGTTTTCGTCCGGCGATGTTCCAAGCAGCCGTCGACGCCGAATGCCCGGTTCAGCCGATGGCGATCCGCTACGAGAACGCCGACGGTTCCCTGTGCACCGG
>NZ_CAURKP010000249.1:0-6276 GCF_963525155.1 uncultured Rhodococcus sp. | reverse complement strand
CACTTGGGGTTACTTGTCGTGAATGATCACGCCACGGAT
This sequence comes from uncultured Rhodococcus sp., assembly GCF_963525155.1. Classification (NCBI taxonomy): domain Bacteria; kingdom Bacillati; phylum Actinomycetota; class Actinomycetes; order Mycobacteriales; family Nocardiaceae; genus Rhodococcus; species uncultured Rhodococcus sp. The sequence continues at coordinate 6,237 of NZ_CAURKP010000249.1, read as the reverse complement.
GTTCTTGCCGTCACGTAGATCCAGGTAGCCCTTGTTGACGTCTTCGAGGCTGTAGGTGTTGGTGATCAGTTCGTCGAGCTTGAGCTGACCGGCATCGTAGAGACGCAGCAGTCGCACGATGTCGTACTGCGGATTCATGGACCCGAACAACGTGCCCTTGATCGTCTTCTGATTCAGCGTCAGGTCGGTACCCGACACGTGAACGGTCAGCTTGGCGGGGTCGGCGAGTCCGGTGATCACCACGGTGCCACCCTTGCCGATCACTGCCGTCGCTGCACTGACCACGTCCTCGTCGACGGTGCCGACAAGGATGAGCGCAGCGTCGGCACCCTGTCCCCACGTCAGCTCGTTGACCTTGGCAGCAGCGCTCTCGGCGTCTGCAAAGGCATGGGTTGCACCGAACTTCAGTGCGGTCTCACGCTTGAGAGCAACCGGATCGACCACAACGACGTACTTGCAGCCGGCCGAAACGGCGCCCTGGACGGCGTTGATGCCGAGACCACCGATGCCGTAGATCACAGCGGTGTCACCGGCGCGAAGGTTACCGGCATTTACTGCCGTTCCCCAACCCGAAGGCACGCCGCAGCCGACGACCACCGCTGTCTCCAAGGGAAGCCAGTCGTCGATCTTGACTACCGAGTGCTGAGAAATGGTGGCGCGCTCGGAGAACGTTCCCAACATGCACATTCCGCCGAAATCCATTCCGTTGCCGTGGAAACGGAAGGAACCGTCGGGCATCGAGCCTTCGAGGATGGTGGCACCCATGTCGCAGAGGTTCTGGCGACCGGTCGAGCAGTAGCGACAGGTGCCGCAGTTGGGGATGAAGCTACACACGACATGGTCGCCCGGCTTGACCTTCGTGACGCCTGGGCCGACCTCTTCGATGATGCCCGAGCCTTCGTGTCCGCCGACGATCGGGTAACGCGGCGGGAGATCACCGTCGGTCAGGTGCAGATCCGAATGGCACAGTCCGGCGGCGGTGTACTTGATCAGTACCTCACCCACACCCGGGCCGTCGAGGTCGAGTTCCATGATCTCGAAAGGCTTTCCGGGCTCGAGCAGTACAGCAGCTTTGGTCTTCACTGGTGATCTCCTTGATTGTCGGACGAGAGAATGAGCGATGGGGTCGGTCAGAGAGCGATGTTGACGGCCTTGGTCTGGGTGTAGAGATCGATAGCCGAAGCGCCGAGCTCGCGGCCCCAGCCGGACTGCTTGTATCCACCGAAGGGCATTGCAGTGTCGAAACCGTTGTACTGGTTGATCCACACCGAACCGGCCTTCAAGCGCTTCGCCGTGCGGTGAGCCTTGGAAATGTCCCGGGTCCAGATGCCGGCGGCCAAGCCGTAGATGGAATCGTTTGCGGCAGTGATCGGTCCGTCGTCCGCGTTGAACGGCAGCGCCGCCACGACGGGTCCGAAGATCTCCTCCTGAACGATGGAGAATTCGGGCTTGACGTCAACGAAGACGGTCGGCTCGACGAAGTAGCCCTGATCGCCCCAGCGGTTGCCGCCCGTCAGTGCACGTGCGCCGTCGGCGATTCCCTCACGGAGGTAGCCGGTGACCTTGTCGAACTGCTCCTGCGAGACCAGCGGTCCGAGCTGGGTGGTGGGATCGAGGCCGGGTCCGATCTTGACCTGGCTCGCTGCGTGCGCGACGGCCTCGGTGAACTTCTCGAAGATGGTGTCCTCGACGTACAGACGAGTACCCGCAACGCAGCACTGTCCGTGGTTGAACAGCCACGCGTTGAGCGAACCCTCCACCGCGGAATCGAAATCGGCGTCGGCGAACACGATATTGGGGCTCTTGCCACCGAGCTCGAGCGTAACCTTCTTCAGATTGCCCTTGGCGGCGTCGACGATCTTCTTACCCACCTCGGTGGAACCGGTGAACGCGACCTTGTCCACGTCGTCGTGGCCGGACAGTGCAGCACCTGCATCGCCGAAGCCGGGAACGATGTTGACGACACCGGGCGGGAAGCCGGCTTCTTCGAAGACCTCCGCGAGAAGCAGTGCGGTGAGCGGGGTCTGCTCGGCAGGCTTGAGGATCACCGTGTTTCCGGCGGCGAGAGCGGGGGCAAGCTTCCACGACGACATCAGCAGCGGGAAGTTCCACGGCACGATCAGTCCGCAGACGCCGATCGCCTCACGCAGCGTGTAGGCGTGGAACTCGCCGCCCGGAGAGAAGGGCATCGACACGTTGACGGTGCTGCCTTCGATCTTGGTAGCCCAGCCCGCGTAGTAGCGGAAAACGTCTGCGGCCCAAGCCACGTCGACGGCGGTGGCGATGGCAACGGACTTGCCGTTGTCGAGAGCTTCGAGCTGACCGAATTCCTCGGCACGAGCACTGAGAATGTCGCCGACGCGCCAGATCATCCGCTCGCGCTCGTTTGCCTTCATACGTGACCAGGGGCCGTCCTCGAAAGCCGTTCGAGCGGCACGTACCGCACGGTCGATGTCTTCGGCCTGACCGTGTGCCACGTCTGCGAGCTTCTGTCCGTCAGCCGGGTTGTACGTCGCGAAGGTCTGACCCGAAGCGGCGTCGACGAATTCACCGCCGATGTAGAGCTTCTTCGGTCCGTTCAGGAAACCCTGTACCGCGGAACTGATGGTGTGTTCGGCTACTGCCGTCATCGGAAACTCCCCTGAAGTAGTGAGGTGCGAATGTGATGCACGCCATACTTCCGCGCTTCCAGGGGTGCTAACTGTCCGAACTTTGTACAACTGAAGTCGGACAGCAAACTACACAGTGATGTCGAGCGCCCGCATCCGTGTGTAGAGAGTGCTTCGGCTGATTCCGAGTTGCGCCGACGCGTGAACCTTGTTGCCGCCGCAGTCTTTCAACGCTCCGATGATCGCCTGGCGCTCGGCTTTCTCCCGCCCTGCCAACCGCGACACCTTGGTCGTGGTGCGATAGTCCTCGGGCAGATCAGCGACGTCGATGCGATTGCTCGAGCGTTCATCCGAGGCGCGATTCAACACGACGCGCAATTCTGCCAGGTTGCCCGGCCAGTTGGCCGCCGCGAGTGCTTCGGCAGCGCTGGCGGTCAACCTCAGTTCTGGCGAGATCCCCTCCAACATGACTTGTGCCAACTCGGCGATCTCAGCCTGTCGCTCGCGCAGTGGGGTGATGACAACCCGGGAGGCGCATCGTGAGAGCAGCGCGGCGATGGTCGGCGGAAGATCAACTGCCGCTCCGCTGGTCAGTACGATTTTCGGCCCCTCGGCGCTGGCGTCGATCAGGTCTGCGACCAGCGGCAACACCGAGTCAGGAAGGAGTTGTACCTGTTCGATCACGACCACGCCCGAACGCTTACGGGCTGCTCGCACGAGATCGGTGACCCACTGCTCACGGCCGTCGAACGCGATTCGCGTGGCATCGAGCCAACTCGCATCGACACTGCCGACGACGTCCGATGCTGCCGAGGTTCGGCCGGATCCCGCTTCACCAGAGATCGCCACGGCGGCAGAGGTTGCCCGCGCCCGCATCAGGTCGCGCCGCAGTCGTTCGCCCGGAGACGGTGCCCGCTCGTGTGTTCTGCGGATCGGTGCCCGTTCCCGTTGGAGTGGTTCGACCAGGAAGAGCGCACCACCGTCAGCCCCGGAAATCCGGTCGGCTTGAACTCGCGCCAGCGCGCCGGACGCCAATTCGACTGTCACCAATCGTGATTGGTCCGGATTCAGGTCGGCAATCAAGGAACGGAGCGATACATGGTCTGCGGTGTCGAGCAGATCCAAAGCGGTTCGGTTGCTCAGCAGGATGTCGTCGCCGATGGCCGCGACGGCAATGTGGCGCTGATGTGAAACTCGCTGGAATGCGTCGACCAGCCGCTGCTCCGATGCTTTCGAGCCTTCGAGCAGCCGTTTCTCGATGTCCGCTGCAGCACGCGCAAGGAAGGGCGCGAACAGTGGGTTGGCCTGCGAGACAACGCCGGTCATGTCGAGAATGCCTTCGACACGACGTGTGACGGGATGCAGGATCGGCTGTCCGTAGCAGCTCAAACCCTTGAGGCTGTCGAGGAAATGCTCGTCACCGTGGATCACCACGCTTCGTCCGACCTCGAGGGGCGTACCAAGCGCGTTGGTGCCGGCGTGCTCTTCACCGAAGCGTGAACCGTTGACGACACCCAACCGCTCGATCGTTCGCTCGACGCGACTGTCGGAGTACACCGAAGCGACGACGCGGCATTCGCGATCAGCAAGCAGCACGCAGAAACCGGTGCCCGCGATCTGTTGCGAGACTTCGTCGAGCACGGGTGCGGCGGCCCGGAGCAGACGAGACTCACCGTCCTGCTCCTCGGTGTCCACGGCGATGGCCGACGACGGGTCGAGGCCACTGAGTCGAGAACGCTTCCAGGAGAGCGCGATCTCGGGGCGTACCGGCTCACGCTCCCCTGGGTTCGCGGACATACTCTCAGGCCTGACCGATCAATTCGATCGCCTGTTCTCGCATCGCGATCTTGCGGACCTTGCCCGTGACTGTCATCGGGAACTCGTCGACGACATGGACGTACCGCGGAATCTTGTAGTGCGCGAGCTTGCCGGTGCAGAACGCGCGGACCGAATCGGCGTCGAGATCGTCTGCACCTTCGCGCATCTGGACCCACACCATCAATTCCTCGCCGTACTTTGCGTCGGGTACACCGATGACCTGCGCATCGAGAATGTCGGGGTGGGTGTAGAGGAACTCCTCGATCTCACGCGGATAGACGTTCTCGCCACCGCGGATGACCATGTCCTTGATGCGTCCCGTGATGGCGACGTATCCGGCCTCGTCCATGACTCCGATGTCTCCGGTGTGCATCCACCGGGCAGCGTCGATCGCCTCGGCGGTCTTCTCCGGGTTCTCCCAGTATCCGAGCATGACCGAGTAACCACGCGTGCACAGTTCACCCGGCTCGCCACGGGGCACCGTCAATCCGGTTGCCGGATCGACGATCTTGATCTCGAGATGCGGCCCTACCCGTCCGACCGTTTCGGTGCGCTGCTCGATCGAATCGTCCGAGCGGGTCTGCAACGACACCGGCGAGGTCTCCGTCATGCCGTAGCAGATGGACACCTCCGACATGCCCATGCGATCGATGACCTGCTTCATCACCTCGACCGGGCAGGGCGAGCCCGCCATGATGCCGGTGCGAAGGGACGACAGATCGAAGCTGTCGAAGTCCGGCAACGCCAACTCCGCGATGAACATCGTCGGAACGCCGTAGAGGGACGTGCACTTTTCGGCCTGAACGGCTTCGAGCGAAGCACGCGGATCGAAAGCCGGACCCGGAATGACCATGGCAGCACCATGACTGGTGCACGCAAGGTTGCCCATCACCATGCCGAAGCAGTGGTAGAACGGCACCGGGATGCACACCCGATCGACCTCGCTGTAGTGGCACAACTCGCCGACGAAATAGCCGTTGTTGAGGATGTTGTGGTGACTGAGCGTCGCGCCCTTCGGGAAACCGGTAGTACCCGAGGTGTATTGGATGTTGATCGCGTCGTCGGCCGACAACGCGGCCTGGGCTGCGGCGAGCGGAGCCGGATCGCTTGCCTGCGCCGCCAAGCCGTCTGCAAGCACCGCGTCCCACTCGGGTGAACCGAGCAGGAGCACCGACGTCAGATCCGGGCACTGCGGCCGCACCGTCTCGATCATCGACGCGTAGTCCGAGGTCTTGAAGCTGGCCGCAGACACCAGCGTCGAGATCCCGGCCTGCTCGAGCACGTACTGCAACTCGTGCGAGCGGTACGCCGGATTGATGTTGACCAGGATCGCGCCGATCTTTGCCGTCGCGTATTGCGTGAACGTCCATTCCGGACAGTTGGGAGCCCAGATCCCTACCCGATCACCCTTCCCCACACCACGGGAAAGTAGTCCGGCAGCGAGCCCGTTCACCTGCTCGGCGAACTCCCGGTACGTCCATCGTCGACCGCTGGCGTGGTCGATCAACGCATCGCGGTCGCCGTGTGCGGCAACCGTGCGATCGAGGTTGTCTCCGATGGTGTCGCCCAGCATCGGACCGTCCCATACTCCGGACGTATAGCTGGGCAGCGGCGTACTCATGTGTTCTGTCCTCTCCGGTTGCCTGTTCAGGCACCTATGAGAGGGGCCGCCGCAGCGGACCCTCTCATCTACGAATTTACTCGATTCGGTGTGATGCACGACATACTTCCCGGTGCGGGGTGGCCGTAACTGTTCAGAGTCCGGACACCCCACCCGCCTGCTGTGCGCCGTTATTAAACGCCCGCGGGT
>NZ_CAURKP010000248.1:0-6305 GCF_963525155.1 uncultured Rhodococcus sp. | reverse complement strand
CGGTGTTCTACTCGGCGCCGGGGACGTGATGTTTCTGCGCAACGCGACCATGCTGTGCGCAGTTCTCGGGTTTCTGCCCGCGATCTGGCTATCTCTCGCCTACGACTGGGGGCTGGCCGGAATTTGGGCAGGGCTTACCGTGTTCGTAGTACTTCGGATGGTCGCGGTGTCGTGGCGAGCGTTTTCCGGCAAGTGGGCAGTGACAGGTCCGGCGCCGGCGAAGCGCGGAAGTTCAACTGAGGAAGCAGAGGGATCGTGGCAGCAAAGCTGATGGCGGTGAGCGACATTCATGTCGGTCACAACGGCAACAAGCCGATGACGGAGGAACTGTTTCCGGATTCGCCTGACGACTGGCTCATTCTCGCCGGAGATGTTTCCGAGAAAACTGACGACATTCGGTGGGCGTTGAAGCTCCTTCGCAGCCGATTCGCAAAGGTCATCTGGATTCCGGGCAACCACGAACTGTGGACGACCGCCAAGGATCCGGTTCAGATTCACGGAGCGCCGCGCTACGAGTATCTGGTCAACATGTGCCGCGAACTCGACGTCATCACACCCGAGGACCCGTTCCCGGTGTGGGAGGGAGACGAGGGACCGGTCACGGTCGTCCCGATGTTTCTTCTCTACGACTACTCCTTCCTGCCGGAAGGTGCGCGAGACAAGGAACACGGGCTCGAGATCGCGCGTGACAAGAACGTCGTCGCCACCGACGAGTTCCTACTCTCACCGCAGCCGTATGCGACGCGCGACGCATGGTGCCGGGCGAGGATCGAGTACACCCAGGCGCGGTTGGATGCGCTTCCCGAAGGAACAAGAACCGTTCTCGTGAACCATTTCCCGATGGTCCGGCAGCCGACGGACGTACTCATGTATCCGGAGTTCGCACTGTGGTGCGGAACCACCGCTACCGCCGACTGGCACGTGAAGTACAACGCGGTGTGCTCGGTGTACGGGCACCTGCACATCCCTCGAACCACGTACTACGACGGCGTCCGCTTCGAGGAAGTCTCACTCGGATACCCGCGCGAGTGGCGTCGGCGTGGACTGCCGGAGAAGTTGTTGCGTCAGATTCTTCCCGTTCCGGAGTACCCGCCGGGAACGCTCAACAAGTGGGGTGGCCACTTCAAGGTCACGCCGGAGCAGGAAGCCGAAGTCGAGCGCATGCGCGCCGGACGCTGAGAGGTATCGCTACGTGATCGAACAGATTCTTCCCGGTGGAGTTGCGACGGCCGAGGCCTTCGTGGATCCGCCCGGTCTGGTTCCGCACCCCAGTGAGGAGGCGTTGATCGGCCGCGCGGTCGAGAAGCGTCGTCGCGAGTTCGTGACTACCCGGCACCTTGCGCGTCAGGCGATGGGCAAGCTCGGTGTTCCGTCTGCCGCTGTCATGCGCGGCGAGCGTGGTGCCCCACTCTGGCCGCAGGGAGTGGTCGGGAGCCTCGCCCATTGCGACGGCTACCGCGGCGCTGTCCTGGCGTACTCCATGCAGGTCCGCTCACTCGGTATCGACGCCGAGCCGCACGGCCCGCTGCCGGACGGGGTATTGCCCGCGGTCAGCATCGAGGCGGAACGAACGTGGTTGGACACTCAGGAAACCGGCGGTCCGGTGCACTGGGACCGAGTGCTCTTCTGCGCGAAGGAAGCCACGTACAAGGCGTGGTTTCCGCTCACCGGGCGCTGGTTGGGTTTCGAGGACGCCCACATCACGTTCGAGGCGGAGTCGGAAACGTCCGGCACTTTCAACTCGCGTCTGCTGGTCCCCGGTGAGGCGACGTCCGGTCCGCCGCTCACCTCTTTCGACGGCAGGTGGTTGGTGTCGGACGGGCTCATTCTGACGGCAATTTCGGTGCAGTGAGCGCGACTGGCAGAATCGGCACACGTGTCAGCTCGTGAAAAGCCTTCCTCCGGTCTTGTCGGCGCCGGAATTCTGATCGTCGACAAAGAGGCGGGTATCACCAGCCACGACGTGGTCGCTCGGTGCCGCAAGTTGTTGAACACCCGGAAGGTGGGACACGCCGGGACGCTGGATCCCATGGCGACCGGTGTTCTCGTTCTCGGCGTCGAGCGTGCGACCAAGTTGCTCGGACTCCTGGCGCTGACAACCAAGGCGTACTCGGCGACGATTCGCCTCGGGGCAGCGACGGACACGGACGATGCTGAGGGGGAGGTCCTGACTTCCGCAGACGCTTCGCAGGTGACGGACGCGGAGATCGCGGCGATCGTGGCCACGCTGACCGGGGACATCAAGCAGATCCCGGCAAGCGTGAGCGCTATCAAGGTCGACGGTCAGCGCGCACATGCTCTGGTGCGTGCGGGAGAAACCGTCGAGCTGGCGCCGCGTCCGGTAACGGTGTCGACTTTCGAAGTTCTGGCTCGGCGAGATGTCCCGGGTGGCTTCGTCGATCTGGACGTCGACGTGGAGTGCTCGTCCGGTACGTACATCCGCTCGCTTGCCCGCGACCTCGGTCGTGAATTGGGCGTCGGCGGTCATTTGACGGCATTGCGCCGCACCCGCGTCGGGCCGTTCACTCTCGAACATGCGCGCACGCTCGAAGATCTGGCGCATCAGCCGGGTGTGAGCCTCGACATCGATCAGGCCGCGCAGACGGCTTTTCCGCATCGGCAGATCACGGCGGAGGAAGCCGAGGCGATCAGCCAGGGGCGCTGGCTCGAGCCGATCGGGATGAAGGGGATCTGTGCGGCGATCGATCCCACCGGTCACACCATTGCCCTCCTGCAGGAAAAGGGTCGACGCGCCAGTTCGGTGATGGTCGTGCGACCGGCGACGCTTCGCGGGTGATCGTCCGCGAGCGTGTCGACGGCGACCTCGACGGGTGCGTCGATGCGCTGGCACAGGTCCACGAGTGCGACGGATATCCGAACACGTGGCCGGAACACCCGCGCCGCTGGCTCAGTTCGCCCACGGTGGTGAAGGCGTGGGTCGGTGAGAGTGACGGTCGTGTTGTCGGTCATGTGGCCGTCGACAGCGAGGTCGCAGGTGCGCCCAGAACCGCGGGATCGATAGCCGTGTCGCGATTGTTCGTTCATCGTGGCTCACGTGGAAACGGCCTCAGCGATGCGCTACTCGATGCCGTGACGGATTTTGCAGCCGAGAGTCGGTTGGAACTGGTGCTCGACGTCGTCGACGACGCTCTGCCGGCGATCTCACTGTACGAGCGTCGAGGGTGGGTGTACGTCGACGAGAGGCTCGCCGACTGGACCCGGACCGACGGCGTCCGGCCCGTGGAACGCCGATACCGACTGCCGCTTTGACTACCTCGGCTAGACGAGCCAAATTGCTTGAGCGACTGGACTTCCCAAGTCGATGGTGTTGGGGCTGTCGCCGAGTCGAACGGACACTGTCCCGGCGAAATCGCGGCGCTCCTCGACGGTGATCTCGACATCGAGACTGACGCCGACGGAATCGAAGTACCGGAGCATTTCGGGATCGGAATCGGAGATCCGGGCAACGCGGCCCCGCTCACCGTTGGCGAAGTCGCTGAGCTGGCGGGCCGGGGGAGTCGGCACCGAACCGTCGGTGGCGGGAATGGGATCACCGTGCGGGTCACGTTCGGGGAAGCCCAGTTTGGCGTCCATCCGCGAGATCATCAGATCGGAAACGGCGTGTTCGAGGACTTCGGCCTCGTCGTGGACTTCGTCCCAGCCGTACCCGAGTTCCTGAACCAGATAGGTCTCGATCAACCGGTGGCGCCGGACCATGGAGACGGCGGCCGCGCGGCCACTGTCGGTCAGGGCGATGGATCCGTAGCGGGCGTGATCGACCAGGCCCTGGTCCGAGAGTTTGCGGATCGCCTCGGACACCGTCGAGGCCGAGACGCTCATTTTCTCGGACAGGAGCTTGGTGGAAACCCGCTCGTGGGACCACTCCTGGATAGTCCAGATGACCTTGAGGTAGTCCTGGGCCACCGACGAGAGTGCGAGCGTGTCGATTGCCGCGTCCTGCGCCGAAGTGCTGTCGCCATCCGACGTCGATGATGCTTCCGAGGTTCCGGTCTTGTGAGCTGCCACAACGCTTAGCTTAGGCTACGAAATCCGGAACTTCCGTACGTGAGCGGCAGCACAGCGGTGATTCGCTGGGCGGGTCCGAACGTGACCCGCCGCCGGTGGACCCGTAGGCTGCCAATCGTGCTGAGATGGCGTGGTCTCGACGAAGTTCCGGCCGATTGGGGTCGTTGTGTGCTCACTATCGGTGTGTTCGACGGTGTGCATCGTGGGCATGCCCAATTGATAGCGAGAGCGGTTACCGCTGCCCGCAAACGTGGTGTTCCGAGCGTGTTGATGACGTTCGACCCGCATCCCATGGAGGTTGTGCGGCCGGGTAGTCATCCAGCCCAGTTGACGACGCTGCAACGGCGTGCGGAATTGGCTCAGGATCTGGGCATCGACGTGTTCTGCGTGATGCCGTTCACCGCTGATTTCATGAAGCTGACGCCGGAGCGCTACGTCCACGAGATTCTCGTCGAACGTCTACATGTCGCCGAGGTCGTGGTGGGGGACAACTTCACCTTCGGCAAGAAGGCGCTCGGCAATGTCGATCTTCTTCGTGAAATGGGCGCTCGCTTCGGCTTTGCCGTCGACGGCGTCCAGCTGCTCGCCGAGCATGCGGTGACGTTCTCGTCGACCTACATCCGCTCGTGCGTCGACGCAGGCGACATGGAAGCGGCTACCGAAGCTCTGGGCCGTCCACATCGTGTCGAAGGTGTGGTCGTCCACGGTGACAAGCGTGGACGCGAGTTGGGGTTCCCGACGGCCAACGTTGCACCGCCGATGTTTTCGGCGATTCCGGCCGACGGCGTGTACGCGGCGTGGTTCACGGTGCTCGGTGCCGGCGAGGAACTCGGAACCGTCGTTCCCGGTCGCCGATACCAAGCCGCGGTGTCTGTGGGTACCAATCCGACCTTCTCGGGCCGGACCCGAACCGTGGAGGCATACGTTCTCGACACCGAAGCAGACCTGTACGGACAACACGTCGCGGTCGACCTGGTTTCGCGGATTCGCGGTATGGAGAAGTTCGACTCGATCGAGTCGCTCATCACGGCGATGAACCGAGATGTCGAACGCGCACGCCGGATTCTGAGTGAGGATGCAGAACGCAGCGTCGGTTGAGCTGCTCCTGTGTCAGTGGCGGCCGCCACATTCGCTCCAGGTGGGCGAAAGCGCCTCATTGCTGCTGGTAGGATCTTCTCTCGGTGCGTGCTGCGGTTTGCGGTGGCCGCACCGATCTAGTTCCTTTCACGCAAACGTCATCACAGGAGTGAATCAAGTGGCATTGACCACGGAAGAAAAGAAGGCCGTTCTCGGCGAGTACGGCTTGCACGAGACCGACACGGGATCGCCTGAAGCTCAGGTGGCAATGCTCACCAAGCGCATCACCGATCTCACCGAGCACCTCAAGACCCACAAGCATGACCACCACTCGCGTCGTGGACTGCTCTTGATGGTCGGTCGCCGTCGTCGTCTGCTGAAGTACGTGGCAAAGACCGACGTCGCTCGTTACCGCTCGCTCATCGAGCGTCTCGGCCTGCGTCGCTAGATTTTTCTCACGACGCTGATCGAAAGCAACACGGCATGCTTCGGTTTGCCGAACACTCCGTCAGCCGGCGAAGCCACGCATATACTGGGCTTCGCTGGCTTTCGGCGTTAGCTGCCGCAAGGCAGTTTCCGCTGTCGGCGCTATGCACAGTTGTCCAGGCGCAGTTGTCTAGGCGCAGTTGTGCAGTGCGCAGCCAGCACACCGTATGCACCAGAGAACGTGGTGTCGGTTGTCGGTAGTGGTTCTCCGGACCGGGCAAGTGCCCGAAAGCTCCGGCGGACTTCGATCGACGGCCGCCCGAACGTCGTGACGTCCCGAAGCAGAAATCGCTCGCATCGCAAGGAGCGTCTGCAATTCAAGAGGGGGACGTCCCTCGGTGCGCAGTTTCCACCAGGAGGGTGGAAACGCCCGCGCGGGTACGGCGAAGACGAGAGGGAAGTGAAGAGAAAAGAATGACAGAGAATTCCGTAGTAGAGGTCGACGAAGGCGTGTTCGAATCCACCGCCGTGATCGACAACGGGTCCTTCGGTACCCGCACCATCCGTTTCGAGACCGGACGCCTTGCTCAGCAGGCCGCCGGCGCCGTCGTTGCTTACCTGGACGACGAGACCATGCTGCTGTCCGCCACGAGCGCCAGCAAGCACCCCAAGGAGCACTTCGACTTCTTCCCCCTGACCGTGGACGTCGAGGAGCGCATGTACGCAGCGGGCCGCATCCCCGGTTCGTTCTTCCGTCGTGAGGGACGCCCCTCCAC
>NZ_CAURKP010000247.1:0-6322 GCF_963525155.1 uncultured Rhodococcus sp. | reverse complement strand
TGTACTGCACGCGGAAGCCACGGTTGACGTGAACGTTGCCCTGGTCGTCGGTCCACGGCACGCGGAAGATGATCTGGCGTTCCGGCTCGCAGAGCCGCTCGATGAGTCCGGCGTCGGCGTAGCGGGGGTGGCGTTCGAGCACTACGTGAAGAGACTCGAAGACCTCTGCGGCGGCCTGATGGAACTCGGGCTCTCCTGCATTGCGAACCAAAACCTGATCGTAAATCTGCGCTACGCGGTCACGTACGGACACCGCTCACCTACCTCGTTGTGAGAACTCTTTTACATTTCCGTTATATACTAGGCGCCTTTATTGCTGTATCGGACAACTGTCCTGTGAAGGTGAAATCGGACACAGCTGTCACTTGTGTCAGTTGAACGGGCGATTTATAACAATTTGCTCAGCTTTCACTCTCTTAACACATTCCAAATGGTTTGCTTCTGCGGTCGGGGATCACTGTGCCTGTGGTCCGAACGGGAGTCGAAATGATCAGAGGGGCTGCACGTGCGTAAAAAACACTCCATGTCGGCGATGTTGTCGATAGGCGTCGTCACGATTGCCGCGACGATTGCCGCAGCACCGTCTGCGTCGGCGATCGGCGGACCGTGTGGGTCGGGAGGAAGTGGTTCCGCCGGATCGATGACGGGTTCGCTCGGTTCGCTGACCGGATCACTTGGCAGTGGTTCCGCCGGTACCGGCTCCCTCGCCAACGCGTTGCCGTGGATCACCGGCGCGCCCAACGGTGCTCTGCCGGTGCTGACCGGCCGCACCAAAGCGATCGAAATGGTCACTGGCCCAGGCAGTCCCAACAACACTATCGAGCGGTTCAACGTGTCGGGAACCGACCTCGGAATCATGTGGGACAACGGTCTTTCGGGGCCGGATCACGACGTTCTGATGGCATTCGGCGACACGGTGGGCGACTGCGACACCCCGGGTGACGACTGGCGCAGCAACGTGTTGTTCCGCAGCAACGACACCGCCATTGCCGACGGGATGAAGATCGACAGTTCTCCTTTGGACGGCCCCAATCATTCCAAGGAGATCATTCCGGGATTCGGCATTCCGGGTGAGTTCACCACCATCCCGACCGCTGGAATCTCTTACGGTGGTGTGCAGTACATCAGATTCATGTCCGTTCGGTCGTGGGACGAACCTGGAGCCTGGACCACCAACTACTCGGCTCTGGCTTTCTCCACGGACAACGGTGAGAACTGGGAACTCGATCCGGCGACAGTTCGCGCCAATACCGAAGGACTTGGCATTCCGGGGATTCCGGCAGTATCGCCGATCAATTCCAACTTCCAGCAGAGCGCCTTCCTCGACGGTCGGGACGGCTACATTTACGAATACGGAACTCCCTCAGGTCGTTTCGGTAAGGCGATCCTGGCGCGAGTGGCCGGCGCCGACATCAGAAATCTCGGCGCCTACGAATACTGGGACGGCTCCGGTTGGAGTCCGCGAGATACCGATGCCGTTCAGGTCATCAAGGCACCGGTCAGTGAACTCGCAGTGCAGTGGAACGACTACCTGAACAAGTACGTTGCCATGTACACCAGTGCCGAGGGCAACCTGGTGATCCGTCAGGCCGACCAACCGCAAGGCCCGTGGAGTGGTACGCAGACCCTGTTGAGTGGAATCACGTTGCCCGCATTGTACGGCGGATTCATGCACCCGTGGGCGAGCGGACAGTTCCTCGAATTCGTCGCCACCACGTGGGACCGTTACAACGTCATCTACATGCGGACCGATTTGAACGGACTCCAGATGGCGTCGTCGGATTCGCGCGATCGTCCTGACCCCGCGACCACCGGTGAGGCTCGCGTACTCGAAGTCACGATGCCGGAAGACCGCTAGCCGAGCAAGATTCGACAACTATGGCCTGCAACTCGATCGAGTTGCAGGCCATAGTTCTGTGGGTAGTGATATTCGGGTGATACTCAGAGAATGAAGAGCATTTCCTGATACGTCGGGAGTGGCCAGTGATCGTCGGCGACGATGGTTTCGAGGAAGTCGGCCGCTGCACGTACCTCTGCCATGGCGGGCAGGAGTGCGTCCTGTGCGTGCTTGGCCTGATCGAATGGCGACTCGCCGGCGTCGGTGTCGATTGCTGCGCGCAGGGCCGCGAGCGCTGTGCGCAGAGCCGCAACGGGCGCCGACACTTCTTCGAGCGGTGCTGAATCCGGTTCGAGGCCGGCAGACTTCAGTGCGACGAAGTTCTGCGCAACTTCCGTCTGGTGGCGCACTGCGGCCGGAAGGATCAGCGTCGTACCGATTTCGGCGGCCAGGCGTGCCTCGACGCCGATGCTCAGTGCGTACTGTTCGAGTCCGACCTCGTAGCGGCTGTGCATCTCCCGGTGGTTGAAGACCTTGTACTTCTCGAAGAGTTCCATCGAGGATTCGGTGATCAGTTCAGGAAGGGCGTCCAGCGTCGTGCGAAGGTTCGGCAGGCCGCGAGACTCGGCCTCGATCTGCCAGTTCTCCGAGTAACCGTCGCCGTTGAAGACAACCGCACCGTGGTTGGTGATGATCTCGGTGAGCAGATTCTGGACGGCGGTGTCGAAATCGGCGCCGTCGGCGACCGCGGCCTCAAGTTCGGTGGCCATGTAGTCCAAGGCCTCGGCCATGATCGTGTTGATGGTGACCATCGGGCCGTTGACTGTTTGCAGCGATCCTGGCGCGCGGAACTCGAAACGGTTGCCGGTGAAGGCAAATGGGCTCGTACGGTTGCGATCGCCCGGGTCGGTCGGTAGGACGGGAAGGGTATCGGCGCCGATCATCATGGTGCCCTTGTCCTTCGACGATGTCGCGGCGCCCTTGGCGATCTGCTCGAAGACGTCGGCCAGTTGATCGCCGAGGAAGATCGAAATGATGGCCGGGGGAGCCTCGTTGGCGCCGAGGCGGTGATCGTTGGTTGCCGATGCGACCGACGCGCGCAGGAGGCCCGCGTATTTGTGGACGGCCCGGATGACTGCGGCGCAGAATACGAGGAACTGGGCATTGTCATGCGGATTGTCGCCGGGGACAAGCAAACTGCCGAGTTCGGAGTTGCCCAGCGAGAAGTTGACGTGCTTGCCGGAGCCGTTGACACCGTCGAACGGCTTCTCGTGGAACAGACATTCCATGCCGTGCTTCTTGGCGATTGTCTTGAAAGTGGTCATCAGCAACTGCTGGTGGTCCGCGGCGATGTTGCCTCGCTCGAACATCGGGGCGATTTCGAACTGGCCGGGCGCAACCTCGTTGTGCCGCGTCTTGGCGGGGATACCGAGTTTGAAAAGTTCCCGCTCGGTGTCCATCATGAATCCGAGCACACGTTCCGGGATCGCCCCGAAGTAGTGGTCGTCGAACTCCTGGCCCTTGGGCGGCTTTGCGCCGAAGAGTGTTCGGCCGGCGTTGAGGAGGTCGGGGCGGGCGAGGAAGAAGTGTCGATCGATCAGGAAGTACTCCTGCTCGGGTCCGCAGAACGACACGATGTGCTCGGGATCGGTATGGCCGAACAACTTAAGGATTCGTTCGGCGTGGAAACCCATTGCCTGTTGTGAACGCAGCAGGGGAGTCTTGTGGTCGAGCGCTTCGCCGGTCATCGAAACGAACACGGTCGGGATACACAGTGTGTTGCCGTTGGGGTTTTCGAGAACGTAGGCCGGGCTCGTGACATCCCAGCCGGTGTATCCGCGAGCCTCGAACGTGTTGCGCAGCCCGCCGTTCGGGAAACTCGACGCGTCGGGTTCACCTTGGATCAAGGTCTTGCCGGCGAACTCCGCCAGTGCACTGCCGTCGCCGACCGGCTCGAGGAAGCTGTCGTGCTTCTCGGCGGTCAACCCGGTAAGCGGATAGAAGACGTGGGCGTAGTGGGTTGCGCCTTTCTCCAACGCCCAGTCCTTCATCGCGGATGCGACCGCGTCGGCGACCATGGGATCGAGCGGTTTGCCTTGCTCGATCGTCGCCATCACCGATTTGTAGACAAGCTTGGGCAGTCGCTTCTGCATGACCACCTTGTTGAAGACGTTGGCTCCGAACACCTCTCCGGGTGTCTCGTCGGTCGTGAAACTGACCACCGGAGGTGTGTAGGCCTCGACGTCCTTGATCGCTTGCAAGCGAACTGCATTTCCACTCATGTGCTTACCCCTCGCCCGGGCCCAGGGCTGCGCTGCTGATTGCGAGCCCGACTTCGGCAAACCCTACGAACCTCCGGTATCGGGGGTGTTTCGTAGATATTGCGCCTGTCCGCAAACTTCGAGTCACAACGGAAATGTCGACCTGTCGGAGGTCTACGGCAGACTTCGAGCGGAGGGGTCAACACGGGTCAGACGAATCGGAGAGTCTTTGTGATCAGGGTTTTGGTGCCAACCACAGTGGAGCAGGGCGATCTCGCGGAAGTGCTTCGGTTGTACGACGAACTTGTCACCGAGACCCGAAAAGAGGTCGGCTGCATCAACTACGAGTTATTGCAGCGCACCGACAATCCCTGCGAGCTCGTGTTGGCGGAAGAATGGGAATCGCAGGAGCACCTCGACGCTCATACCCATACCGAGCACTTCGTCAGGTTGGTTGAGGCGCTGGCCAAGCTCGAGACGGCAGCGCCGGCGCAGATCTTCACGAAGGTTCTGTAGCGGCGGAGTCAGGTTTCAGTGCTCGCTCAGGCGTCGAACAAACATTCCGGAGAGCCCCGAGCGTCAACTAGGCGACCCGTTCCGACACACGCGGAAACTGGTTTGCATCGACACGCCAGAATCATCGTAGATCCGTCGAGTCCGATGTAGGACAGCACCTTCGGGCTCCAGCCGGGCGTTGTGCAGGTGTCGGCCGACCTGCACGGGCGCTCTATACGGTGACGTCGGAGTAGGGCATATGCTCTGACACCCAAGGAAATACGAATTCCATGAGTAGCAGCACCACCGCGACCACGAGAACGATCGCCAGCAGGGCCTTCACTGGTCGGGGGCCGGGGAGCGCTCCCCAGAGGTATCCGTACATTCATTGCTCCTGGAATGCCGCGGGAATGGTGCCCGAAGTCTTCGAGATTGTTTCGACGAGAACCGCGTGGACGATCAAGCGTTCGCTGTTCGAGTAGAGCGGATGGCACGTGGTCAGTGTCAACATACTTTCCAGCGTGGCGTCGGGCTCGGCCCAAGGGCTTCCGGGCAGCGGGTTGACGACCGCAACATCCCCGGGCACGGTGATGCGCCGCCCGAGGAGATGGACGTAGTCGCCTTCGGAAACACGATCGGCTTGCTCGGGATTCAAGCAGGCTTTCGCCGCAGCGCGACGTTCGGGCGAGGCCTGGTCGAGTGGGAGCAACCGGTACGTCATCCATTGGAACTCGGTCTCCACGACGACGGCATCGCATGCATCGAGTCGATCCAGGTGTTGGAAGACTGCGCCGGAACCATTGCGGTGCCCGGCGAGCGCGAAGTTTCCGGCTTCGCCGGGCATCTGCGAGTCCGGGTAGTGGCCGGGGCCGGCCCGCAGGTCCTCGTTGCGTGTGCCCTCGACGATTGCGTACGCGGCGCCGAGTGTGGGGAAATGCACGCGCGCGAATCCCTCGCCGAGCACAGGGATCAGCGGGGACACCGGCTGACCATCGATCGCTCCTGAGGCTTCGGGGACTTCGGCCCAGGATTCCTCCAGACTGTTGTTGAGCTCGTCCTGCAGCCGCCCCGAGACGATATTGGTCCAGAACGCCTCATAGATGACGAACAGCAGGATGACGACCCCGGCCGTGAGGAGCAGTTCGCCGATTACCTGGCCTGCGCCCGGCCGACGACGCCCTGGAACTTCGGTATCGCTCACGGACCGGGGTCTCCTCTTCACAGATCTACCGAGATAGCTGATGTGTGGAATTGGTGCCGTATCGAACTAGCTGCCCGCGTTGATCGTGGCGCTTCCGGTACCGCCGAGGAGATCGTAAAGGAGTACGGACAGGCGACCGAGGCCGTCGATCGCGGCAGAACCAGTGGTCTCGATGCCTTCGATGACGATCGGGAACGGGAGGAATGACATGGTGTTTCTCCTTCGAGGGGTGGGCCACGGGGGCGGCCGCGAGATAAATACGTCGTGACGGTGAAACAGGGCGGGTGCGACCAGGTGTATGTCGCACCCGCTCTGTTTCGGTATTCCTGGTTGGGAGTTACTCCTGGCCGGGTGCACGCTTGCGGTTACGCAGGGTGAGCCATGCTCCACCGCCGATCAGTGCCAGCGCCAGACCGGCGAGCCAGATGACGTTCGCGCCGGTTACCGGCAGGGACGATGACTGGTCCGGTTTGGCCTGAGCAGGATTTCCCGGAGCAGGTGTGCCCGGAGCACCGTTGTGTCCACCAC
>NZ_CAURKP010000246.1:0-6350 GCF_963525155.1 uncultured Rhodococcus sp. | reverse complement strand
GTTCACGCCCAGAAACTCGCCGTGGGTTCGGTGGTAATCGTCGGCGTCGGCGTCCCACCACGCACGGCTGGCGCGGTCGCTGGCACTCGAATCGACACGGACTCGGCCGACGCCGCTGGTACCGAGAATGGAATTGGCAGCGGCATGGCGCTCGTCAGACATGAACAACACAGTAGAACGGGTGATGCGGGCGCAGGGTACCCGGGTTTGCCCGGCAAGATTGCCGACGCGTAGTCTTACTCACGCGAGTGTCTGTCATCCGACCGATTGTCTATACGAGATCTTTACCAAGGTCTCGGAATCAGTCGGACCGAGGGAGCTCGCGGTGCGCTTCCGCGGTGTGGAATGTGATCCGGTATTCGGTTGTTCGTTATTGATGCAGCTGGGTACTTCGATCTAGTACTTCACAAAAGTACTTCCAACATTTGTACGCCACAGTTGCGCATCTCGTCCGACAAAATCCATCAACCGACCACAACTCGTCCGGAGCAATTCAACATATGCCCTCCACAACCGTCACCTCGCCGCAGGTTGCCATTAACGACATTGGCTCCGCCGAGGACTTCCTCGCCGCCATCGATGCCACGATCAAGTACTTCAACGATGGCGACATCGTCGAAGGAACCATCGTCAAGGTCGACCGCGACGAGGTTCTGCTCGACATCGGTTACAAGACCGAAGGCGTCATCCCTTCTCGTGAGCTCTCCATCAAGCACGACGTCGACCCCAATGAGGTCGTCTCCGTGGGAGATGCGGTCGAGGCTCTCGTCCTCACCAAGGAGGACAAAGAAGGTCGACTGATCCTGTCGAAGAAGCGCGCTCAGTACGAGCGTGCCTGGGGCACCATCGAGGAGCTCAAGGAGAAGGACGAGGCCGTCAAGGGCACCGTCATCGAGGTCGTCAAGGGCGGCCTCATCCTTGACATCGGTCTTCGTGGCTTCCTCCCCGCTTCGCTCGTCGAAATGCGTCGCGTCCGCGACCTCCAGCCGTACGTCGGCAAGGAGATCGAGGCCAAGATCATCGAGCTCGACAAGAACCGCAACAACGTGGTCCTGTCGCGCCGCGCATGGCTCGAGCAGACTCAGTCCGAGGTTCGCAGCGAATTCCTGCACCAGCTCCAGAAGGGCCAGGTCCGCAAGGGCGTCGTGTCCTCCATCGTCAACTTCGGTGCATTCGTGGACCTGGGCGGCGTAGACGGTCTGGTTCACGTTTCCGAGCTGTCTTGGAAGCACATCGATCACCCGTCCGAGGTTGTCGAGGTCGGCACCGAGGTCACCGTCGAGGTTCTCGACGTCGACCTGGACCGCGAGCGCGTCTCCCTGTCGCTCAAGGCAACGCAGGAAGATCCGTGGCGTCAGTTCGCCCGCACGCACGCCATCGGCCAGATCGTGCCCGGCAAGGTCACGAAGCTGGTTCCGTTCGGTGCATTCGTGCGCGTCGAAGAGGGAATCGAAGGCCTCGTTCACATCTCGGAGCTCGCTGAGCGCCACGTCGAGGTTCCGGACCAGGTTGTCGGCGTCGGCGACGATGCACTCGTCAAGGTCATCGACATCGACCTCGAGCGTCGTCGTATCTCGCTGTCGCTGAAGCAGGCCAACGAGGATTACAACGCCGAGTTCGATCCGTCCAAGTACGGCATGGCCGACTCGTACGACGAGCAGGGCAACTACATCTTCCCCGAGGGCTTCGATCCCGAGACCAACGAATGGCTCGAGGGCTTCGACAAGCAGCGTGAAGAGTGGGAGAACCGCTACGCCGAGGCTGAGCGTCGCCACAAGATGCACACCGCTCAGATGGAGAAGACCGCTGCAGACGAGGCCGCTGAGGCTGCCACCGCTGCTGCCGGCTACTCCTCGGAGACGGCTGCTGCAGACGACGCCGAGGCTCCGGCTGCTGCCGGCTCCGCTCCGGCCGAGTCCGCTGGCGGATCGCTTGCCAGCGATGCACAGCTCGCCGCACTTCGCGAGAAGCTGTCGGGCAACGCATAAGGATTACCGCTTGATCTGATCAGGCGAGATCTGTGAAGAACCCCGCCCCTGCACGCGCGGGGGCGGGGTTCTTCTCTCTGCCAGGTGTCACTTGCGAGCGAAGAATCAATTCAGTGAGTGAACACAAAAATGACCGGCACCGAAGGGTTGCCGGTCATTTTGTACTTTGTGAAGAGAACTCAGTTTGCGGGAGCAGGCACCCAGTAGGTGGCGGTCGCTTCGGCTGTGCGCTTACGCATCGACGCGAAGCTGTGTCGGCCTTGGCTCACGAGCATCGTGAACCACGTACGACGGTGCTCTGCCAGGGCAAAAGCAACTTCGGGAAACTCTATGCAGTGCACGCCGTTCGGCATTCCGAGGCGGTGCTGACCGTGATGGTCGCGATCTGCTCGCATGGCGTCCACTTTCTCGAGAAGGTGCAGGTACAGGTGCGTTCGCTAGAACATAACCGCACGGTCACCGAAATTGTGGTATTTGAGCCTCGAACGCCCCGGCGTGTTCGATCAGTAGGCGTGTCTGAATCTCTCGGGCGCGGAGATGAGAGACTGTCGAGTGTGTTGAGAGTTGGCCTCACTGGAGGCATCGGAGCCGGTAAGTCGACAGTGTCGAAAATCCTCAGCGAACTGGGAGCCGTCATCGTCGACGCCGACCTGATCGCCCGAGAAGTGGTCGAGCCCGGTACTCCGGGACTTGCCGCTCTGGTCGATGCATTCGGCGACGGGATTCTGTCCGAGGACGGCAGCCTCAACCGACCCGCGCTGGCGTCGTTGGCGTTTGCCGACGACACGTCACGCGGAACTCTCAACGGCATCCTCCACCCACTGATCGGTGCGCGGACGATGGAGCAGATTTCGTCTGCGCCGTCGGATGCAGTGCTCGTTCAAGATATTCCGCTGTTGGTCGAGGGTTCGATGGCGCCGGCATTCAATCTGGTCGTCATCGTTTACGTCGACGAGGAGGAACGAGTTCGACGCTTGGTGGGCTCGCGCGGCATGCCTGAATCCGACGCTCGTGCGCGCATCGCAGCGCAGGCAAATGACGATCAGCGTCGTGCTGTTGCCGACGTGTGGCTCGACAACAGCGGAGAGCCGGGTTCACTCGACGACGTGGTCCGCGACTTGTGGGCGAATCGACTTGTTCCCTTCGAGAAGAACCTCCGCGAGGGCACGGTAGTGCGCGCACTGCCCGAGCTGACTCCAGCCGACCCGTCGTGGCCAGCACAGGCCGAACGAATCATCGGCCGGTTGTCGTTGGCGTCCGGTGACCGCGCGCGCCGTATCGATCACATCGGATCGACCGCAGTGCCTGGTCTCGATGCCAAGGACGTGATCGACATTCAGATCACTGTCGAGCACCTCGGCGTTGCCGACGACCTCGCGGAAGATCTGGCCGCTGCCGGGTTCCCCCGGATCGAGCACATCGTCGCCGACGACCCGAAACCGTCGTACCTCGGTGGTGAGACCGATCCGGCGGTGTGGGCGAAGCGAATTCACGGAAGCGCCGATCCAGGGCGCCGCGCGAACATCCACATTCGGGTGGATGGTTGGCCGGGTCAGCAGTTCGCGATCCTCTTCCGTGACTGGCTTCGCGCCGACGCAGCGGCGCGTGCCGAATATGCCGAACTCAAGGTCAAGGCAGCCGAGAGTGCCGCCGGCATCGACGACTACGCCGCTGCGATCGATGCCTACCTGGGAGTCAAGACGCCGTGGTTCGACGCCGCTTTTCACCGAGCATGGGAGTGGGCCGAGAAATCAGGCTGGTCCCTCTAACCACTCAGCGCCACGTGACCGGCATGCCCACCGAGGTGAGCCAGGCGTCGAGATCGTGACCGTGGGCGGCGATGCCGTCGATAGCGCGGGCCGCGTTCAGCATCGCACGCTCTGACGTCTTCGGGTCGAGAATCCCGGCGGTGTTCGCCTCGAGCAATTCGTCGACGTCGAGCAATTCGACGCTGCGTCCAATCTGCACGATCAGGTCGAGGTAGTGGTCCTCGGACGTCCAGACCTGGTCGCCGCGGATGAAGTCGCCGATGTCGACATAGAAATCCCAGTCTCGGATGTGTTCCGGGGTGAAGTGCAGGATCGACGCCCGAATTCCGAGTTCGGGAATGATCCAGGACTCCAGGTAGTGAAACCGGGGATGGTCGGCGTGGCGCGCCATGTACAGCCCCCACGGTTCTTCGCGGTAGTGCTCGACCGGGCGAACGAAGCCCTTGGGGTCGACGTTGGTGCGAGCTGCGATGTCGAAGGTTTCGACCTTCGGCCGGTGAATGTGGGGACGTTCCTCGCTCATGGTCGAAGAACCTACCGCCGAACTGCATTTTCGGCTGAACGCGGACGAGCGGGCATTGTGTCGGTAGGTGCGCTTACCCTGGTTTCATGGCGTTTGCTTCCGAACATCCCGTGGTCGCGCATTCCGAGTTTCGGCCGGTTGGTGACATCGAGCGCTCAGACGCGCGCTTCGAGGTCGTCAGCCCGTACGAACCGGCAGGCGATCAGCCGGCAGCTATCGCCGAGCTGGAGAAACGGATCAACGAGGGGGAGAAGGACGTAGTCCTCCTCGGTGCGACCGGTACCGGTAAGTCGGCCACGACTGCGTGGTTGATCGAGAAGCTGCAGCGCCCGGCTCTGGTGATGGCTCCGAACAAGACTTTGGCGGCTCAGCTCGCGAACGAGCTTCGGGAAATGCTTCCCAACAACGCGGTCGAGTACTTCGTCTCGTACTACGACTACTACCAACCCGAGGCGTACATCGCCCAGACGGACACCTACATCGAGAAGGATTCGTCCGTCAACGACGATGTCGAGCGGCTGCGCCACTCGGCGACGTCCAGCCTTCTGTCACGACGGGATGTGGTCGTGGTGGCCTCGGTGTCGTGCATCTACGGCCTCGGTACGCCGCAGTCGTACCTCGATCGCTCGATTCAGCTGGACGTCGGTGTTGAGGTACCGCGGGATGCGTTCCTGCGTCTGCTCGTCGACGTTCAGTACAACCGCAACGACATGGCGTTCACGCGAGGTTCGTTCCGCGTGCGCGGCGACACGGTCGAGATCATTCCGTCGTACGAAGAGCTGGCGGTCCGCATCGAATTCTTCGGTGACGAGATCGAGGCGCTGTACTACCTCCATCCACTGACTGGTGACATCGTTCGCCAGGTCGACACGGTTCGTATCTTCCCGGCGACGCACTACGTCGCCGGCCCTGAACGCATGGAGCGTGCCGCCAAGGACATCGAGGCGGAACTCGAAGAGCGACTCGCCGAGCTCGAAGGCAAGGGCAAGCTCCTCGAGGCTCAGCGTCTGCGCATGCGTACGCAGTACGACCTCGAGATGATCAAACAGGTCGGATTCTGCTCCGGCATCGAGAACTACTCGCGCCACATCGACGGCCGTGGCCCTGGAACTGCCCCCGCAACCTTGATCGACTACTTCCCGGAAGATTTCCTTCTGGTCATCGACGAGTCGCACGTGACGGTTCCTCAGATCGGCGCCATGTACGAGGGCGATATGTCGCGCAAGCGAAACCTGGTCGAGTTCGGATTCCGGCTACCGTCGGCAACAGATAACCGCCCTCTGACTTGGGAAGAATTCAGTCAGCGGATCGGTCAGACCGTCTACTTGTCGGCGACACCAGGTAAGTACGAGTTGGGTCAGTCCGGCGGTGAGTTCGTCGAGCAGGTGATCCGCCCGACCGGACTGATCGATCCCGAGGTCATCGTCAAACCCACCAAGGGACAGATCGACGATCTCGTTCACGAAATCCGCGAGCGAGCGGAACGTGACGAGCGTGTGCTGGTTACGACGTTGACCAAGAAGATGTCGGAAGATCTGACCGATTACCTGCTCGAACTCGGTATTCGCGTCCGCTACCTGCACTCGGATATCGATACGCTCCGGCGAGTCGAGTTGCTCCGTCAGCTCCGCCTGGGGGAGTACGACGTGCTGGTCGGCATCAACCTCCTGCGTGAGGGACTCGACCTTCCCGAGGTGTCGCTGGTCGCGATTCTCGATGCCGACAAAGAAGGTTTCCTACGTAGCTCCACCAGCCTCATTCAGACGATCGGCCGAGCGGCTCGAAATGTATCCGGTCAAGTGCACATGTATGCGGACAAGATCACCGCTTCCATGGCGCAGGCCATCGAGGAAACCGAGCGACGACGCGAGAAGCAGGTCGCCTACAACGAGAAGATGGGCGTCGACCCACAACCTCTACGCAAGAAGATCGCGGACATTCTCGATCAGGTGTACGAGGAGGCAGAGGACACTGCGGCGTCCGTGGACGTCGGTGGTTCGGGTCGCAATGCGACGCGTGGTCGGCGTGCGCAGGGTGAGGCCGGTCGTGCGGTCAGTGCGGGTGTATACG
>NZ_CAURKP010000245.1:0-6351 GCF_963525155.1 uncultured Rhodococcus sp. | reverse complement strand
CATCGAAGGCGTCGCACCTGTAGTCGACAACATCCCACAGCTCGAGGAGCGCATCGGCAGCGGAGAGTTCGATCTGATCGCGATCGGCCGTCTCCACCTCGCCGATCCGGCATTGGCGACAACCCTGCGCGCCGGTGGCCCGCTACCGGCGTTCGATCGAGCGGTGCATGAGGGCAGCTTGATCTAGGGGCTCCGCCCCTGTGCGCCTTTCCGGTAGTTCGCACTACCAAAAAGGCGCACAGGGCCGAAGGCCTTTATGTTCGACCCATGACTACTTTCAACGCCTGGGTCGCCCGCGACAGCGACGGCACCATCGACTTCGCCCCCGAAACCGTCGACGAATCCTTCCTCCCGGCAGGTGAGGTCACCATTCGCGTCGAGTATTCGAGCGTCAACTACAAGGACGCGCTCGCGGTCACGCCGAAAGGCGGGGTGGTTCGCGAGTACCCGATCGTCCCCGGCATCGACGTCGCCGGCGAGGTCATCGCCTCCGAGTCCGACGCATTCGCCCCGGGAGACAAGGTCGTCGCACATGGCTACGAGATCGGGACCGCCCGCAACGGCGGCTACGCCGAGATCGCCCGTTTGCCTGCCGAGTGGGTCGTGAAGCTCGACGGCATTTCCACCGCCGACGCTGCCGCGATCGGCACGGCAGGATTCACCGCAGCCATGAGCGTCCAAGCCATTCTGGCCAGCGGAGTGAAGCCAGCCGACGGTCCCGTCCTGGTGACGGGCGCGAGCGGCGGAGTCGGCACCGTCAGCGTCGACCTTCTGGCAAGCGCAGGCTTCGACGTGGTCGCCTCCAGCGGCAAGCCAGGCGCGGCAGACCTTCTGACGTCACTCGGTGCGTCTTCGGTGATCGGCCGGCTCCCCGAGGATCCCGACGCCAAGCCTCGCCCGCTCGGAAAATCTCAGTGGGCGGCGGCCGTCGACTGCGTCGGTGGAAAGACCCTCGCTCACGTTCTGAGCACGATCAACT
Organism: uncultured Rhodococcus sp.; assembly: GCF_963525155.1. Classification (NCBI taxonomy): domain Bacteria; kingdom Bacillati; phylum Actinomycetota; class Actinomycetes; order Mycobacteriales; family Nocardiaceae; genus Rhodococcus; species uncultured Rhodococcus sp. The sequence goes on along the minus strand of NZ_CAURKP010000245.1, from coordinate 5,372 downwards.
ACGGCGGTGTTGTCGCTGCCAGCGGATTGACCGGTGGCGCCGCGCTGCCTACGACCGTGCTGCCGTTCATTCTCCGCGGAGTCTCACTGCTGGGCATGGACTCGGTATTGATGCCGATCGAGCCCCGTCGCGCGCTGTGGACCCGGCTGGGCTCAGACTTGGCGCCACGTCATCTGAAGGAGATCACGAACCTCGTTGCCGTCCGCGACGTCGTCTCGGTGATCGATCAGGTCCGCGAAGGCAAGTACACCGGCCGGGCGCTGGTTCAGGTTGCCGACGGGTTCTGAACCGCTCAGAAAAGTGTGAACAAATCTGCCGGCTCTTCGGCCGTCGTGGACTTCTCCTTGTAGGGGGAGTTCACGGCGGTCGGTTCCTTCTTCACCGGGGCAGCAAGCGGCACCGATGCGATGTCCCCCGAGACGATGGCGCGTGCGGCTTCGCCGGCCAGCTTGTCTGCCATTTCGTTGTAGTGGTTGCCGACGTGCCCGCGCACCCAGCGAAAGCGCACCGGTCCGACACGATCGGTGATGGCTCGATCGATACTCTGCACCAGTTCGAGGTTCTTGACCGCCCCGCCGCTCGCGGTCTTCCAGCCCTTGCGCTTCCAACTCGGCAGCCATTCCGACGCGCACTTGATGGCGTACTGCGAGTCGGACTCGATGAGCAGAGGATCACCACCGGGATGGGCGACGACGGCCTCGAACAGAGCACGCAACTCGGCAATCTGGTTGGTGCCAGACGCTTCTCCGCCGGACATGCTCGGACCCTCGTGATTGACCCACGCCCAGCCGATAGCCCCGCCGGGGTTTCGCAGACAGGATCCGTCGGTGCTCACGATGATCATGGCTCGGACAATACGTTGCGCCACCGACACACGCCTTAACGGAGGATGGACGGTGGCGATACGCTGACCTCGATGACGCCGCTATCTCCCGCCGACGAAGTCACGGTGACTTCTCAGCGACCACTCGATGCCGCGCTGACGCTCAGCCCGCATCAGCGCGGACCCGGCGACCCCGCACATCGACGGTCAGCCGACGGAGCGATCTGGCGAGTTTCCCGCCAACTTTCGGGTCCTGTGACCTACCGCATCACCCAGTCGGATCGCCATACGGTCCGGGTACAGGCCTGGGGTCCCGGCGCCACGGAATTTCTGACCGGCGCCGAAGCTCTGCTCGGTCTCGACGACGAGGCCGAAGATTTTGCGCCCGAGCATCCCAAGCTCGCCGAAGCTCATCGACGCTTCCCTCATCTGCGCATCGGCCGCACCGGCCGCGTCATGGAAGCTCTCGTTCCCGCGATCCTCGAGCAACGAGTCCACGGCATCGACGCATTTGCCGCGTGGCGCCGCCTGCTGACCAAGTTCGGGGAGCGCCCACCCGGCCCCGCGCCCGACGGAATGCGAGTTCCACTCACCGCGGACCAATGGCGTCGAATGCCGTCATGGGAATTCCATCGCGCGAACGTCGATCCAGCGAGGTCCAAGACGATCGTTCAGTGCGCTCGCGTCGCCGACCGCCTCGAGCAGGCATCCACGTTCCCCAGGACCGAGGCGACCAAACGGTTGCGAGCGGTACCCGGCGTCGGGATCTGGACTGCCGCCGAAGTGGCTCAGCGTGCATTCGGCGATTCAGATGCACTCTCGGTCGGCGACTACCACCTCGCTGCCGTCGTCGGGTGGTCACTGCTGGGTGAACCGATCGACGACGCCGAGATGGTGCAGTACCTCGCTCCCCTTCAACCGCATCGATACCGCGCCGTGAGGCTCCTGCAGGTCAGCGGGCAAGCCGTCAAACCCAAGTTCGGTCCGCGAACTGCCGTTGCCGACCACCGTTGGCACTGAGCATCAGGAGTTGGAAAATGTCGACCCGATACGCACACATCGCCTTCTCCCCCGCTGCGGTGGAGCGTCAGCGGTCGACCGGAAGTTTCACCGTGTACGGTTCGAAACTCGATCAGCCCGACGAAGGCCCGATGGAATTCGATTTCCGCGCGCAGGGATTCGTGAAATCCGTGGATTCCTTCTTCATGTCCACGGTGACGCCCGACGGTTGGCCGTACGTCCAACATCGCGGCGGCCCGCGCGGATTCCTGCATGTGTTGGGCCCGAATCGAATCGGATTCGCCGATCTCCCCGGCAATCAGCAATTCGTGACGCTCGGCAATCTGGAAGAGAACAATCGCATCTCGCTGTTCGTCATCGATTACCCGACGCGAACGAGATTGAAGATCTACGGGCGTGCGCAGGTGATCGAAGCGGACGAGGACCCTGCACTACTGCAACAGCTCTTGCAAGTCCCCGGCGGCACCATGACGGCAAAAGCCCAGCGTTCCATCGTCATCGACGTCGAAGCGTTCGACTGGAACTGCAGTCGAAACATCACGCCACGCTTCGACAAGGAGCGCATGGACGAATCCCTCGCTCTGGCACGCCAACCCCTGCAAGCCGAGGTAGATCGGCTTACTGCCGAGGTCGAAGAATTGCGTGCGCGGTTGTCGAAAAACGAATGAGACTAGGCGGTTTCAGGGCACTCGGAGTCGGGTAGCCACCAAACACGGCCCGTCGCGCGGAGACGACGGGTCCCGTTGTGCCCGAGGAGGTCCGCACGATCGATCCAGACGGTGGAGTTCTGGTTAACGAACTGCACCGCCACCATTCACGACTGGTTCCACACAGACAGATTGGCCGTCCCCATGAAACTGTCCCGAACTCTCACCATGTCCGTTCTCGTCGTCGCCGCAGTCGGCGCCGGAGCCGGCACCGCGGTCGCAGCGCCCCCGAATGCGGGCTTCGATCCGTCCCAACCCCTACTGACACCGACCGCAGAGTCGAACAGCCAGGCGGCGTTGATGCTCTTCCCCGGTAACGATCCGAAGCAGGCCGCGTTCGACACGATGGCCAACGAGGTCAATATCGGCTGGAACAACGGTGGTCTGCAGTCGACCCTGATCGGAGCCAACCTCGGCGTCGGAATCGGCTGCCTGTCGATCTTCCCGAACTTCATCGCCGGCTGCATCGTCGGTGGAGTCATCGGCACGGTTGCCGGAGTCGGCGCAGGAATCACCAACGGAAACCCGAACGCTGCGCCGGCCGTCGAGAAGTTCTTCGCGACTCCTTGAGTAGCGCTCAGCTGTGCGTGTGCCCGGGGGTGGGTGTCTCGTCGTGAAAATGTGTGGCGCCGATCGAATGCAGCAGCTGGTGAACGGTGTCGTCCGCCAGTTGGTATCGCATCGATCGGCCGTCGCGGGTCGCGCTCACCCACCCCTGGCTACGCAGTAGCCGCAGCGCATGTGAGACGGCTGTGCCGCTCATCCCCAGCGCCACGGACAAATCCGTGACGCAGATACCCGGTGCGTGATGAAGGCAGAGCAACAGACGCAGACGGTTGGTGTCGGAGAGAAGCTCGAAGCGACCGGACCAACTGGTGACGTCCAAACCCTCGAGTGCGGCCCTGGCGCGACGAACATCCTCGACGCTCAGCGCGCCACTGGTGTCTGCTGCGCCTGCATTCGTCAACCGACTGCCTCCGTAGAACTTCCGATCCCCCGCCGCAAGTGTACCCAGAAGCGAACCTCGTCAGGCAGACTCCACCACGGCCGCCATACCCTGGCCACCGCCGATACACATGGTCAACAGCGCTTTTCCGCCGCCGCGTCGGCCGAGTTCGTGAAGCGCGGTTGTTGCCATACGCGCACCCGTCGCTCCCACGGGGTGCCCGAGCGAGATGCCGGAACCGTTGACGTTCAGGCGATCGAGGTCCTCGAATCCCCATTCCTTCACGACGCCGAGAACCTGGCACGCAAACGCCTCGTTCAGCTCGACCAGATCGAAATCGGCAAAGCCTGCCCCGGTGCGAGCAAACAGTTTCGAGACGGCGGCAACCGGCCCGAGGCCCATCAGCGCCGGTTCACAACCGGCCGCGGCCCAGCTGTCGAGGAACCCGATGGGTTCCAGCCCCAGCTCGTCCAGACGATCCTCGGCGACCACCAACATCGCTGCCGCAGCGTCATTCTGTTGGCTGGCGTTACCGGCGGTCACGACGCCTCCCTCGGTCACCGCACGCAGCCGTGCCAGGGTTTCGAGTGAGGTATCTGGACGGATCCCCTCGTCAGCACGAAACTGTGTGACGTTCCCTTTCCTATCCGTCTGTTCGACGGCGACGATTTCGGCATCGAATCGGCCGGATTCTCTTGCCAGTGTTGCCTTTCGGTGACTGTCGACGGCGAAGGCGTCCGACTCTTCCCGCGTGATCCCGCAGCGTGTCGCGACGTTCTCGGCCGTTTCGATCATTCCGCTGATCCGACCGAATCGCCACTCGGGTTGCGAGCGCTCGCGGCCACGATCGAGGCGGTCGAACAGTTGCAGCCCACCGGATCTGGTGCCCCACCGCGCTCCGGTGGTGTAGTGCTCGATCCCGCTCATCGATTCGACGCCACCCGCGAGAACCACGTCGGCCGCACCCGTCTGGACCATCATGGCCGCGGAAACGATGGCCTGCAGACCCGTTCCACATCGGCGATCCGTCTGGAAGCCGGCTACCGAAATCGGCAACCCTGCCTCGAGCGCCGCCCACCTTCCGATGCACGGTGCCTCCGAATTGGCATACGACTGCCCCATCGCGACGTCGTCGATGCGGGACGGATCGATTCCGCTACGACGCACGGTCTCCTTGACGACGGTGGCAGCCAGACTTTCCGCAGGCACGTCACGAAGTGCCCCTCCGAAACGGCCCACCGCGGTTCTGACCGGCGCGACCAATGCTGCTCGTTTCACAACTGACCTCGAATCTCGTTCTGGAAGAATGGAAAAGGATTCAGGAGACCAACAGGCGCACGGTATCCGCTACCAGCGCAGGTTTACCCGCTCCTTCAATTTCGATCGTGTACCGCACGACTATCGTCGCGCCCTTCGCGGTGCGCTCGAAGGAAAGAATCTCCGCACCTGCCCGCACCGAAGAACCGACCTTGACCGGTTCGGGGAATCGCACCTTGTTGCTTCCGTAGTTCACGGTCATGGAGATTCCGTCGACACGCATCACCTGAGCGCCGAGCACCGGCAACAACGAAAGAGTCAGATAGCCGTGGGCGATGGTGCCGCCGTACGGACCCTGCGCTGCGCGCTCGGGATCCACGTGAATCCACTGGTGATCCTCGGTGGCGTCGGCGAACTTGTCGATCCGGTCCTGTGTGACCGGGAACCACGCGCTGTAGCCCAAGTGCTCACCGACAGCCGTCTCTACTTCGTCGATTCCGTTGAAAATTCGCATAGTTCTCTCCTGAACGGTGTTGAACAGCAAAGAAAAGGGAGGCGTTAATGTGCGCCGCGGCGCAGCGACAATGTGCGCCGCGGCGCAGCGTGACCCGATACGTGT
>NZ_CAURKP010000244.1:0-6353 GCF_963525155.1 uncultured Rhodococcus sp. | reverse complement strand
AGTAGCCCCACGAGTGGGTGCCGGTCGGCTTGAAGTCGAAGGTGGCCGGGATCTTGAGATCGTTGAGGCGGTAGGCGAGGTTGTGGGTGCAGTAGTTGACTGCTGCCTCGATGACGCCGCCGACGATCACCTGGTTGGCGAGTGTGCCGACCTGTCCGTTGATCGCCTCGTTGTTCAGGGTGTCGTGCGGGCCGGGGAGTCCGGAGCCGGTGGAGATGAAGAGCTCGGTGCCGCGGAGCTTCTCGGCGTTGACGACGGGGTCGTTGTCGATCCAGCCCTGGCCGTCGAGGGGGCCCCACATGTTGGTCACGTCAGCGTCGCCGCGCATGCCCACAACCAGTTCGATGGAGGACTGGCCGACCGGTGTGCTGGTCTCGGCGCATCCGCTGTATGCACCGACGCCCTTGTAGAGGCCCGGAGCTGCGATGGCGAGGTTGAGGACCGAGGTCGCGGTCATCGAGATCGCGGAGATCGACTGGACGCCGTTGGTGTTGAACTCGGCGTCGATGACGGGCGGGAGTTCCTGGGTCAGGAACGTCTGCCACTTCTGACGGCCGAGGGACGGGTCGTCGTTCACCCAGTCGGTGTAGTAGCTGAATGCACCTTCGAGCGGGGTGACGACGTTGACGTTCTTGTCAGCGAAGAACTCGTTGACGTCGGTCTGACGCTGCCACGTCGCCCGGTCTTCGCCGCCGCCTGCACCGTTGAGCAGGTAGAGGGTCGGGCGGGGTTCGCTACCGTCTGCCGGGAGGATGACCTCGAGCGGAATATCGCGTTCCATGGAAGGGGAGTACACCTTGATGGTGGCGATGCGCCCGTTGTCCGTGCGGCTCGAGAGCTTGGAACCCGTTGTGTTTGCCTTGGCAACAGTTGCCGTGGTGGTCGACGGATCTCCGCCTGCGGACGACACTGCAGGGCTGATCAGCATCGGCAGCACGGATACTGCGGCTACAGCGGCGACCAGACGGCCACGCTTGAAAGTGCGAGCACGCATACGTTCAGAAACCTCCACCTAAAATTCCTTCGAATCCGCCCAGGAGTGAACGGTCCTTTGTTGCTGTTCCCGTACGGGAATTCATGCTGGGTACATGCTCTGTCGATAGGTACAGGGCGTGTGAGTCTTGTAAGTTCTACCGCATCGGTGCGTTATCCGCCAGTGAACCAGAGATTTGCTGAACGTACGACCAGTTTCAGGTGAATTTCCCTGATCATCGACGGGATTAGTGAGTGAACCGGACATATCCACTATGGGAACAACATTGTTGCCTACCTCTGCAGTCGAACGCGTCTGTCGAAGATCTTCTCCGATATCAGCGCCCAGCGGGGAGTTACGTTTCGGTGAACGTCGGTTACTCGCCGCAGACTCGCGCGGACTCGACGGCAATCGCCAAGAGTTTCGCGTGGCAGGCGCGGGTCGAGTTCCCGGAGATCACCCCTGTCTTCAGCGTCGACGGCGTCGTGGAGATTCAGGAGTCCGGCGGAATCGCCCTGGCCTTCGACCTGGAAGACTCGAATCCGCTGGAGGGAGACCTGGCCAACGTCTCGTACTTCTGCGACCTCGGAGTCCGCTCGATGTTGCCGACGTACAACTACATGAACGCTGCCGGCTGCGGCTGCTTGGACCTGGCGGACACGGGGTTGAGTGGATACGGCCGTGACCTGGTTGCCGAGATGAATCGCGTCGGAATGACGGTCGACGGCTCACATTGTTCGGTACAGACGGGGTTGGACATCTCAGCTATCACCCAGCGAGCAATGATCTACAGCCACTCGAATCTCCGAAGGTTGTGGGAGCATCCGCGCAACATCACCGACGATCAGGCCAGGGCGTGTGCGGAGACCGGCGGCGTCATCGGGATCAACGGCGTCGGCATATTCCTCGGCGTCAACGGACCGGATGACGACCAGGCTCGGATGTCCGCGATGGCCGACCACATCGAAGAGGCTGTGGGACTCGTCGGCATCGATCATGTCGGGATCGGCTCCGACTTCTCCTTCGACGCCGACGACTTCCGCGAAGAGATCGAGCAGAACCCGTCGTCGTTCTCCGAGGCGTACACCGCGTGGGGGCCACTGCAGTGGACTCCTCCGGAGGACGTGCTGACACTTGATCAGGTATTGCGTGCCCGGGGATTCGACGAGCCGTCGATCGAGGCCGTGTACGGCGGAAATTTCGCCCGAGTTGCCCGAGAAGTGTGGGCTACCGACGGGTAATGCGACCATCTGGGGACAGCGAAACGATGCAGGACTACCCTGGTGAATCGTGACCTCACACTATGACGTCGTTGTCCTCGGAGCCGGCCCCGGTGGGTACGTCGCTGCTATCCGCGCGGCACAACTGGGCCTGAGCACCGCCATCATCGAGCAGAAGTACTGGGGCGGTGTATGCCTGAATGTCGGCTGCATTCCGTCCAAGGCGCTTCTCCGTAACGCCGAACTCGCGCACATCTTCACGAAAGAAGCGAAGACGTTCGGCATGTCCGGAGACGTGTCCTTCGATTTCGGCTCCGCTTTCGATCGCAGCCGCAAGGTCGCGGACGGGCGAGTCAAGGGCATTCACTTCTTGATGAAGAAGAACAAGATCCCGGAGTACGACGGCAAGGGCACGTTCGTCGACGCCAACACCATCAGCGTGGAGCTGAGCAAGGGTGGCACCGAGACGATCACGTTCGACAACGCGATCATCGCGACCGGTTCGTACACCAAGCTGCTGCCCGGCACCTCGCTGAGCGAGAACGTCGTGACCTACGAAGAGCAGATCCTCACCCGTGACCTTCCGGGTTCGATCCTGATCGTCGGTGCCGGCGCGATCGGCATGGAGTTCGGTTACGTCCTCAAGAACTACGGCGTCGACGTCACGATCGTCGAGTTCCTCGATCGGGCACTGCCCAACGAGGACGCCGACGTCTCGAAGGAAATCGCCAAGCAGTACAAGAAGCTCGGCGTCACCATCAAGACCGGTGCCGCTGTGCAGTCCATCAGCGACGACGGCAGCAAGGTCACCGTCTCGATCAAGGACAACAAGTCCGGCGAGATCGAGACCGTGGTCGTCGACAAGGTTCTGCAGTCCGTCGGCTTCGCACCGCGCGTGGAGGGCTTCGGTCTCGAGAACACCGGGGTCGCGTTGACCGATCGCGGCGCCATCGCGATCGACGACTACATGCGCACCAACGTCCCGCACATCTTCGCCATCGGTGACGTCACCGCCAAACTGCAGCTCGCGCACGTCGCAGAAGCTCAGGCTGTCGTTGCTGCCGAGACCATCGGCGGCGCGGAGACGCAGACACTCGGTGACTACCGGATGATGCCGCGTGCGACGTTCTGCCAGCCGCAGGTCGCCTCGTTCGGTTTGACCGAGGAGCAGGCCAAGGCCGAGGGCTACGACGTCAAGGTCGCGAACTTCCCGTTCGCTGCCAACGGCAAGGCACACGGTCTCGGTGACCCGACCGGTTTCGTCAAGCTGATCGCCGACAAGAAGTACGGCGAACTGCTCGGCGGGCACCTCATCGGACCGGACGTTTCGGAACTGCTGCCCGAGCTGACCTTGGCCCAGAAGTGGGACCTCACGGTCAACGAGTTGGCACGCAACGTCCACACCCACCCCACACTCAGTGAGGCACTGCAGGAAGCGATCCACGGCCTCGCCGGCCACATGATCAACTTCTGACGGCAGGGCCTTCGGCCCCGTGCGCCTTTTCGGTAGTTCGCACTACCGGAAAGGCACACGGGGTTTTTCGTCTTTTGTGTCGAGTTGTGTTGCGAAACCGCCATCTGAGGCCTTCGAGTCGGGGTGTAGGCGCGCAACGCATTAGCGTCCCGAGTCGACCATTCGGCTTTCGAAGGACCACTCATGAAAACTCGTTCCGTACTGCTCGCGGCTTGCGTCGCGCTGACGCTCTCCGCCTGTGGAACCTCAGGTGACTCCGGATCGGACACCGAAGCTTCGGGTGCCGCCGAGGCGGGGGCGTTCCCCGTGACCGTCGACCACGCCTACGGTTCGACGACGATCGACGCGGAGCCTATGCGCATCGTGACCATCGGATGGAGTGGCCAGGATGCGGTGATCGCACTGAACAAGGTTCCGGTCGCCATGGAGAGCTTCTCCGGCGACGGCATCGAGAACAACATCCTGCCCTGGGACGCTTCGCGTCTGAACGGTGCCAAGCCCGTTCTCATGACGACCAATCCCGATATCCCGTTCGAGCAGATCCTCGGGCTCGATCCCGACGTGATCCTCGCCGTCTACTCCGGCATCGACGAGGGCGAGTACAAGCGCCTCAGTGACATCGCGCCGACCGTCGCGTTCCCCGACCAGCCGTGGGATACGGCGTGGGACAAGCAGATGAGCATGATCGGTGCAGCGCTCGGACAGCCGGAGCAGGCTCAGACGCTGATCGACGAGACCGGGGCGTACTTCGAGAAGCAGGCCGCTGATCACCCACAGTTCCAGGGCAAAACCGCAACGTATGCAATGCGCACCGACGAGGGCCTGATCGTCTTCTGCGGCACCGACCCGCGGATCCGTCTTCTCGGCCAGCTCGGGGTGAAGACCTCGCCCGGTGTCGACGCAGTGTGCACTTCCGGCGACAGTTCGGTGTCCGTGGGCATGGAATCCATCGACACACTCGACGCCGACGTCTTCATTCTCGTCGACGCCGACGGCACCAACCTGGACAAGCTGATGTCCTTCGGTCCGTTCGCGAACATGACCTCGGTGTCGAACGGCCGTCTGGTTCGTCTGGTCGGAATGGACTACGCGATGGCTACGTCCGCTCCGACGGTGCTGAGCGTTCCCTACGCATTCGACGAGTTCATCGCTCAGCTCTCGGACAAGTTGAGCTGATTCCGGGCGTCGTACGACGCTTGTGACGCAACGATTTTCGGCACCTGCGATTCGAGTAGTTCGATCAGGGCCGTGATCTTTGCGGCGACGTCGGCGCCGAGTTCGGTCAGGCTGTATTCCACTTTGGGCGGGATGGTTTCGAGTACCTCACGGTGCACGAGGCCATCCCGCTCGAGTGTTTGCAGGGTCTGTGAGAGCATGCGCTCGCTGACTCCGTCGACGCGTCGGCGCAGGGCACTGAACCGGTACGGGCCCTCGTTCAATGCCGCCAGCGCGAGTGCGCCCCAGCGTCCGGTTGCATTCTGCAATGCCGCCCGAGAGTTGCATCCGCGAGCGAAGACGTCAGCCTCGAGCGTTGGGTCCACGACGTCGGCATTCGGATCAGGGGTCTGGGCAGCACGTGAAGGTGAGTCGGTGCTGGTCATGAACCCAGGCTACTACTGCACGATCCCATAGCGATAACTTGAAGTGTTGCACTTACGAAAAATAAGTGCATGATGGTTGCAGAACGCATTTACGCTTCAACCTGGATCGGGAGTTCGCATGAGCATTGCAGTCACCGGCGCAACCGGAAACCTCGGACAACTGGTAGTCGAGTCGTTGATCGAGCGGGGAACCGCCGCGTCCGACATCGTCGCAGTGGTCCGCAATCCACAGAAGGCGGAAAGCCTCGCCGCCCGCGGAGTAGTTGTACGCCAAGCGGACTACGCCGATGCCTCGGCGTTGGAAACCGCATTGGCGGGCGTCGACAAGCTGGTTCTGATCTCGGGAAGTGAAGTGGGGTCACGGCTCGCGCAACACACCAACATCATCGACGCGGCGAAGGCTGCCGGCGTCGGATTCATCGCCTACACGAGCATCTTGAATGCTCAGGACACGCCGATGAAGCTTGCTGCCGAGCACAAGGCGACCGAGGACGTGCTCACTCGGAGCGGTATTCCGTTCGCGCTGTTGCGAAACGGTTGGTACTGGGAGAACTTCACCAACGACCTGGCCGGTGTGATCGAACGCGGCGCACTGGTCGGTGCGGGAGCGGAAGGCAAGATCGCGGCTGCGGCGCGTGCGGATTACGCCGACGCCGCAGCAGTAGTCGCGACCACCGATGGCCACGAAGGCGCAGTGTACGAGTTGGGCGGTGACGAGAGGCTCACCTACGCCGAATTGGCCGCAAAGATAAGCGAATTCGCCGGCAAGCCCGTCGCGTACCAGTTTGTGGACGCGGAGGCATACGAAGGCATTCTCGAGAGCGTCGGACTGCCTGCACCGGTTGCGCAGATCCTCGCCGATTCCGATGCTGCAATTGCCAAGGGGGCGTTGGACACCGAGTCGGGTGACCTGCAGAAGTTGATCGGCCGCAGCAGCACTCCGGTGGCTGAGGTGTTGAAGAAGGCCTGACCTGCTGTGGGGCGGTTTTTATCAGGGGGGGGGGGGTTAAGGGGCCACGGGGGTGGCCCACGGGGGGGGGCCCCCCGCGGGGGAGCCGCCCGCTACCGTCGACCAAGGTCGTGAC
>NZ_CAURKP010000243.1:0-6452 GCF_963525155.1 uncultured Rhodococcus sp. | reverse complement strand
TCCAGGCGGCTGCCGCCGCCTGATAACTCGTGTCAACCAAACTCACGGCAGACCCGATGAAGCCGCAGAGGCGCTTGTGCGCGCGGTTGAACTGTGCACGGCCCGAGCCGAGTGATGCGCGTTGGTCTTCGTCGAGTTCATCGAGTTCCGGTAGCGGGTGGTCGAAGAATGTGTCCCCGATGAAGTCGTCCTCATCGCGGTCGTAGCGTCCGAGGAAGATGATGGGGAGCGCCCAGATGGTTCCATCATCATCAGCGGATTGATAGCTGCCCGGTTCCTCGTCGATGAACGAGAGTTCCTCGTCGTCCCAGCGTCGCACGTGCTAGAAGAACCGGCGTAGCTGCTCGTCCGAAAGGTCGGTGAGAACCGCGCGAAAGCGAATCTCGCGTGGACCACCCTCGTCGCCAAGGTAGGCGCCGTGGGAGAAATCGTGTTCGTCGATAACCGGGCGGCGGTAGAGGCGCTCCGGGCCCAAGACCAGTTCCAATGCCTCACACACTGTGGACTTCCCGATGTTGTTTCCGCCGACCAGCAAGGTGTGCTGCTGGAAGACCACGCGTCCCTTTGTGATGCCGCGGAAGTTCTCGATCTCAAGCTGTCTGACCCTCATGCCGCGGTCTCCTCGTCACCGGAGACAGCTGCCCCGCTGGGATTGGCTGCTTCATTTAGCACGGCGCGCACCAACACCAGCGAGATGACCTCGTCGGCCAGCTTGCCGAGCTTGCGCACGTTGCCGCCCTTATCAGCCAGCGGATACAGGGTGCCCTTGATGGTCTCGGGTTCCAGTCGCGCTCGTTCGTCGGGCGCGAGCTTGGATACGCGGTCGTCAACAAGTCGGTCGATGACCTGACGGATCTCTTTTTTGGAGAGCGGCTTGAAGTGAACCAAGGAGTCGAATCGCGAGTAGAGGGCGTCGCCAAGAGCCTTGCGGATCTCGTCCTCGGTGCCGTAGTTCGAGGTGCAGATAATCAAGGACGGGCCGAGCTCGATGCTGTAGTTCTTGTCCTCAAACGCGCCACCGTCGAACAGCTGGTAGAAGGCGCTGTGGAAGACCGAGTTCGCTTTGTCGAACTCGTCGATCAGGATGACACCGGACTCGCGGTCGAGTAGGTCGCGCGCGAAGGATGCCTCGGAGTGCGTCCCGCCGAACAGGTACGACGCGAACTTTTCATTGTGGAACATGGAGAACTGTTTGCGCAGCAGCGTGCCCCCGAGTAGCCCGTTGACGAACTGCGCAGTCTCGGTCTTGCCGACACCGGACGGGCCGTAAAACATCAGGACGACTGGCTTCGTCAGCCGTGCCGTGGTCAGTGGGTACAGCGCTGCGAGCAGCGCCTCCTTCACTGCGGCCTGACCCACGAGATGTCCGGCGAAGCCGTCGCGGAAACGAACGAGAGTGTCCCGCGTCACCGCCGGGTACTCATAGCGCTTCACCTCGGTTGTGAACGCTCGCTCAAGCTGTGAGTGAACGAGGGCAGGCGGGTTGTGCAGGTGAAGGTGCTCGGGGTTGATCGACCGTACGAGGCCGGCGAAGTTCGTGATGACGTGCTCATTCAAGCTGGCGTAGTCGCTCGATTCGGCTGCCACCCGCTTCGGCCTCGGCGCGGGCTCCTCGGACGGCGCCTCCTGGCCTTCAACTACATGGGTATGCCGCCGGTTGGCTTCGTCGCGCTCATAGACGATGTCGAGAAGACCCGTGCGCTTCTTCTTCCCAAGTTGGTCTTCGAACCACGACAGCGGGCCGTAGTAGATGGTGACCGTCGTATCACGCGGCATGCTCAACTCCCGCGAGGATCACGTCGTAGACATCCAGGAGATCGTCGCTCTGCGTGTCTATACCGTCGACGAGTTCGACGGCCGTGACGGGCGTGCCGCCCAGGCTGCCAGACATCTCGGCCTCCATGCTGAGCGCATGCTCCGGCGTCTGTCCGACGAGCACTCCGTGGAAGACGAGGCGCATGCGTCCGAGATCGGTGAGTCCGTAGTTGTTTCGGAACGCCTTGAGGTTGAAGCGCAGTACGCGCTTGGTGTCGTCAGCGCCCTCGCCAAGTAGTTCGTAGTAGCCCTTGGCGCCGACGAGCACTTCGTCCATCCGTGCCAAGTCGACTGGAATGTCGTCCATCTTGAGCATGACCATGTAAGGCGTGAACATCTTCACGTACGCCATCGAGTCCTTTGGTGCCGTCACCCGAAGGTCTCGCAGCTGCACTACCCGAGAATCGCCATCTGCCTTGGATAGGTAGTCGGTCAGGATCGTGTTCGACAACGTCTTGCTGAGGATGCTCTTACCAGCCGCGGACGCGCCGGCACCTGCGCTCAGCTCGCCCGAGGCTCCGAGGAAGGGCAGCCAACTCAGCTTCGCCATCAGGCCAGCCTCGACCTTGGCATGAGTTTCCTTCGACCGCTCCTGAACCTGTTCGCTCGTGGAGGCTGTCTTGCCTCCAGCGGAGATGTCGAGATAGTCCGAGGCTGTCTCCTCATCAAAGTAGATGACCTTGATCATCGATGCACTTGCGTCATCTCTGCGGTTGTCGGCCATTAGTCATCGCCTCCGGCTCCGCCGATCAGCAGTCCGTGTTTGTCGGTTGTGTAGTTGTAATCGACCGGCCCGATCGGTGCGGCGTCAAAGTGGTGCTCCGCGAAGCGGATGCGCATTGCCTCGTCCCAGTCGAGGTCGTCGAGGTTGCGGGTGTCCTTGGTTTCGCGGACGAGATAGAGCCGCTGGGTGCCGTTCTCGTCGTAGACGATGGCCCAGTCCGGCGAGTATTCACCGACAGGCGTGCGGACACGAAACCGGCGCGGCAGCTTGGTGAACAGTTTGACGTGCTCGCGATTGTTCTCGAGCTGGGCGGCAAAGGCGCGTTCGACGTGGCTGTCATAGTCAACGTGGTCGTACAAGTTCACGCCGCCCTCGGGCGCGGCAATGACACCGTTCTTCGGGTCTGGGTTGCCGGGCAACGGCTGAGGCGGGTTCTTGGACTCGACCTCGAGGAACACGACCTCGGCATCCCACCAGTCCGTCTCGTCGATGGGTTCGTAGCTGATGCCCCGCACCATCTGCTCGATAGTTTCGATCCGGATGGCGTTCGCCACGATCCGCGCCCACCGGTCGGGATCGTCGAGGACGTGACGTGCGTAGTCGCGGTCGGGATAGTTCAGGATCTCTCGCACGATCCCAGCCAGGGTCGGGCGGGTGAGCTGGAGCGGGAACTTGCCGTACTGCAACTGATCCTCGATGAGCTGCACGACGTCAGGCAGCCGCTGGCCTGCAACCACGATGCGTTCGCCTCGGGACTCGGCCACTGCGGAGTCCGCCGTGATGACGTGTCCCTCGTCGTCGTAGACGAGATCGGCGGACTGCACCACGTTGGCGCGCCGCTCGATGAACTCGAGGTCAGCCAGATGCTCGGACGCCGCCACCACGATGCGGAGTGCGTCCGGATCGACGGTGACGCGGTAGCGCGCTTTGTAGCGAATACGCTTCCACAGTTCAGCGAACTCGGGGCTCTCGAACAGGGCAGGGCGCCTGCGGACGACGACCTCATTGTCGGCGTTGTCGACCTCGGGGCCGGCCTCGCCGGAGCCACCACCAGAGGCGATGTATTCGGCGTTCAAGCCGTCGCGGAACTCCGTGAAGGACTCGTCGACGATGAGCGTCAGCCTGTTGATCGCCGGGTCCATCACGCGGTGACCGTTCTGGTCCACCGGCAGACGCAGGCCACGGCCGATCTGCTGTCGACGCTCCAGCTCGGAGCGCGTGTGACGCAGGAACCCGACCTGGAAGACGTTCGGGTTATCCCAGCCCTCCTTGAGCGCAGAATGGGAGAAGATGAACGCGCGCGGGTTGGCGCGGTCGAGAATGAGCTCCTTGTTCGCGATGATCTCCTGGTACGCCCGCGCCTCCAGCTCGGCGTCCGATGCACGCCCCGATGTGTCCTTCAGGATGCCCGTTTTGGTAGACGGGAAGTAGGCGACCCGCAGCTCGGCAGGGTCAGGCATCTCGCTCTCGGAATTGCCTGCCCGGAGCCACTCCTCACGGAACAGCTCGTCGAACATCGCAGGCAGCACCGCCTCGTCACCGGCGTAGTCAGCCACACGCTCGACGAAGAATAGCGACAGCACCTTGATGCCACGGTTCATCGAGTCGATCTGCCCCTGCCGAGCCAGGTGCGTTCGGATGGTATGGCGGATCTGATCACGCCAGACAGCCTCGGAATCCACGCCGGTCTCAGTCCCGGCCTGCACGACGAGCTTGTTCTCGAAGATCACCCGGTCGGGTTTACGTTCGATGCTCTCGACCACCAACCCGCGATACTGCGGCAGTTTGCCGGACTCCTCGAACAGGTCGGTGCCGTTCTGCAGCACCACCGGCACCCGCTTGCCACCGGCCTTGTGGATGACCGCCTCTGCCATCAGGCGCTTGCGGACGCTCCGAAGCTTGTCGAGGCGCACGTACGGCTTGCCATCCTCGCCGGCGACGATTCCCTTGACCGATACCCGCTTGACCAGACCAGCCTCGGCGGCCTGCTTCGGGCCGAGCCTGTGCACGAGGTTGAACGACTCCTTGTGCGTTGCGCTGTAGCGCAGCGCCACCAGCGGGTTCAGTGTGGCAATCGCCTGACGGCGCAGCGGCGTCGCCATATTCTGCGGCTCATCGATCAGGACGACGGGGCGAGCCTTCGCGATCTGCTGCACACCGCTCAGCGAGTCGCCCCACAGCTGCGGCTGCTCAGCACTGGCATACAGCGTGTTCTTCTCCGGCTTGTCGAGCGCCTGCACGCTGGCAACTAGGAACTGCACCGTGCCCGACGGTTCGGTGAAGTCGTTCAGTGCCGAATTCTCGCCCAGCACACCCCACTTGTACGGGACGCCGGGATACTTCAGCCGGAAGTGCTCCTCGGTCTGCTCGAACGTCTTCACCACGCCCGCACGAATCGCGATCGAGTGAACCAGGATGACGAACTTCCGCAGCCCATACAGCTCCGCCAGACGCAGCGCCGTCGAGATGTAGACGTATGTCTTACCCGTGCCGGTCTCCATCTCGACCGAGAAGTTCGGGAACTCGCGCTCCGCGCCCTCGAGATCCGTCTCCGCAAGCAGCTCGAGCTGGGCCTGCGGTTCAACAGCCTCACGGGTGGTGATCGTCCTCAGGTTGTCGGTAAGAACGGAGCGTTCCAGCGTGAAGCCCGCGTGACCATCCGCGCCAGGTGCCTGCCCAGCAAGCGCATCGCGCGGCGGCACCAGGGCACCCTCAAACAGGTCGACCACCGCGGAGACGGCGGCCGACTGGTGCGGCTGATCATCAAAGCGAAACTTCACGAGGCACCCGCTCCAGAAGAATCAGCTTTGACTGCAACCGCGGCGCCAACGTCAGCGTCACCGAGTCCTCGACCTGGTCACCACGAAGGATCAGGGTGTCGTCATCACTCAAGGCAAGCGCATCGGCCGTGGCTAGCGAGAACGCATCGAGCGAGATCAGGAGACGTCCTGTGGACGCATTGCCCACGGCAGGCGTGAACTCGTAGACGACCACGCCGTCCGCCTCATGCGTCGTCACGCGCGTATCGAGCCTCGTTCCCGTGGCCTTGAGCGCCACCTCCCACGCAACGTCGAGCGGCTTCGCACCATCAACCACCGGAGCGCCCGCCGTGTGGTCGAGCACCTGCGTCAGGTAGCTCTGCCCGGTCATCTCCGGAAGCGCGAACAGCGGCTTGTCGATGACGAGGTTCGTCGGACGCGTGCGGAAGATCCGGAAGCCCAGCTGTGGCGCATCGAGCGTCTCCTGTTGCAGGGAGGCCGCCGCACGGCGCAGTCGCTCCGCCGTCACCTCGAAGATCGTCTCGTACCCGGCAGCCAGCGCGTTCTTGCCCGACTCCTCGGACGCATCAGGCTTCTCGGGGACCTGCACCAGAATCCAGTGCCGCGTCTTGCCGTCTTTCGGGTTCTGCTCCCACACTGCCTGGCCCGTCGAACCGGATCCCGCGAAGAAGTCAAGGATCAGGTCGCCGTCGTCGGTGATGGCGTGGAACAGGCGGGCGAGCACTTCCGTGTCCTTCGGGTAGTCGAACACGGTTGTTCCCATGCGCTCGTCTAGCGCCTTCGATGCGGCACGGCGATCCTTATAGAAGACGGACGCGGGTGCCCACTCCTCATGCTCATGCAAGTAGGACTTGAGCTGAAGGCGTCCGCCCTCCTTCTTGGGATAGACGATGCGATCGTCATCGGCGAACGCCTCCATCTTCTCCCGTCCGTAGGCCCAGCCATTC
This sequence comes from uncultured Rhodococcus sp., assembly GCF_963525155.1. NCBI lineage: Bacteria > Bacillati > Actinomycetota > Actinomycetes > Mycobacteriales > Nocardiaceae > Rhodococcus > uncultured Rhodococcus sp. Next base: position 186 of record NZ_CAURKP010000243.1, on the reverse strand, counting down.
GCGTGCGGTTCGTGACCGCGGAATGTGTAGACGAGATTGGCCCTCGGGTTCGGGCTTCTTAGATCTGACGCGAAGTAGACACCTCGAGCATCAATCACGCGATAGTGCTTGTGCGCTTTTGCGGGGGCTTCGTGGGCGTGTCAACTTGTCTGTGTAAGCGGGGTGGTCACAGGTAGGGGTTGATCC
>NZ_CAURKP010000242.1:0-6504 GCF_963525155.1 uncultured Rhodococcus sp. | reverse complement strand
CCGACGAACGTGGTCCAGAAGTGCCACTTGCCGAGACGCTCGTCCATCATGCGACCGGTCATCTTCGGGAACCAGAAGTAGATACCGGCGTACGTGGCGAACACGACCGTACCGAAGACCACGTAATGGAAGTGGGCGACGACGAAGTAGCTGTCCGTGACGTGGAAGTCGAGCGGCGGGCTCGCGAGGATGACACCCGACAGACCACCGAAGAGGAAGGTGATCAGGAAGCCGATCGAGAACAGCATCGGTGATTCGAAGGTCAATTGCCCCTTCCACATCGTGCCGATCCAGTTGAAGATCTTCACACCCGTCGGCACGGCGATCAAGAACGTCATGAACGAGAAGTACGGCAGGAGAACAGCGCCTGTTGCGTACATGTGGTGAGCCCACACCGCGATCGACAGAGCGGCGATGGCCAACGTTGCGTACACCAGACCGCTGTAGCCGAAGATCGGCTTACGGCTGAAGACCGGGAAGATCTCCGAGACGATGCCGAAGAACGGCAGCGCGATGATGTACACCTCGGGGTGACCGAAGAACCAGAACAGGTGCTGCCACAGGAGCACACCGCCCGTTGCCGGGTCGAAGATGTGCCCACCGAGATGGCGGTCGACGAACAGGCCCATGAATGCAGCGGTCAGCAGCGGGAACGCCAGCAGGATCAGGATGCTGGTGATGAAGATGTTCCAGGTGAAGATCGGCATGCGGAACATGGTCATACCGGGTGCGCGCAGGCAGATCACGGTGGTGACCATGTTGACGCCACCGAGGATGGTGCCGAGGCCGGCGACGGCCAGACCCAGGACCCACAGGTCGGCGCCGACGCCGGGGCTGTGCAGCGCGCTGGTCAGCGGCGTGTATGCCGTCCAACCGAAGTCTGCTGCGCCACCGGGCGTGACGAATCCGGCCGTCGTGATGATCGCACCGAACAGGTACAGCCAGTAGCTGAACGCGTTCAGGCGCGGGAACGCGACGTCGGGTGCACCGATCTGGAGCGGAAGAATGTAGTTCGCGAAGCCGAAGACGATCGGGGTCGCGTACAGCAGCAGCATGATCGTGCCGTGCATGGTGAACAGCTGGTTGAACTGTTCGTTGGAAAGGAACTGCATGCCGGGTACAGCAAGTTCGGCACGCATCATCAGTGCCATGAGGCCACCGATGAGGAAGAAGGCGATGGAAGTCGCCAAGTACATGATTCCGAGCACCTTGGGATCGGTGGTCGTGATCATCTTGAAAATGAATGAGCCCTTGGGTCCCTGCCGCGGCGGGTAAGGCCTGGCCGGCGCTATCGTGGGGACTGGCTGGGGCGCTACGGCAGTCACTGATCCTCCTGAATGTGCCTTTGGTCGCTCCGCAGACTCCGTCAAAGAGCCCTTGGTTGCGCCCGCAGGGTCCGTCGCCCGGGCTGCGGACAACGGCTTCTGGCTTGCGCTCATCGAATCGTAGACCGTGACTCCGAGGCACCGCGACCCGGTCCTACTCTGCGTCGTACTCGAGCATCCGTTTTTGGGGGCACCAAACGAACGACCTGCGGTTTATGTTCCCTCGGGAGTCCGAACCCACATCCGAATCGGCGTGTCGTACCCGCCGAAGAATTCGGCCGGTGTCCGTTTTCGGCCATCTCCTCCACTGATAAGGTCACCCTCGCCTAACTCACCTCAGGAGTATTCAGTGAAATTCTTTCCCCGCCGCGCCGCGCTGGTAGCCGTCGCAGCCTCGATCGCCTTGGTCGTTCCAGCCTGCTCGAGTAACGACGAGCCCGCTGCAACCACCACCTCGACCGAGTCGGGCGCATTCCCCCGCACGATCGAACACTTCCGTGGAAGTACCGAGATCCCGGCAGCACCCCAGCGGATCGTCGCGCTCGACAACAGCTTCACCGACGCCGTCCTTCTCCTCGAATCCCCGCTCGTCGGCTACGTCGACTACCGCGAGCCCGGTCTGCCCGACTACCTCGGATCCTCGCGGGAGGAATTCGCCGCGGACGCCGTCTCGGTCGGGACGGTCAGCAGTGCAAGCCTCGAGAAGATCGCCGCACTGCAGCCGGACCTCATCATCTCCGCCGAGGTCCGCGACGGGAAGAACTACGAGCAGCTCTCCGCAATCGCGCCCACCGTCTTCACCCAGACGACCGGTCCGACGTGGAAGGACAACATCCGCGTAGTCGGTGAAGCGCTGGGCAAGGAATCGCTGGCCGAGGCGAAAATCACCGAATACGAAACACGCGCGGCTGCCGTCGGCAAGGAAATCAACGAGAAGGCGAACAACCCGGTCATCTCGGTAGTCCGGTTCGCCGGTGAACCGACCGCACGTCTCTACCGCACCACCTCGTTCAGCGGCATCGTTCTTCAGGACGCCGGATTGAAGCGCCCGGACAACCAGGGACCTGACCCCGCCGATGCCGGCAACATCATGATGAAGATCAGCCCCGAGCTGATCAACGAAGCCGACGCGGACGTCATCTTCATCAGCACCTGGCAGGACGCCGAGGGCAAGAGCGCCGAAGCTGCGAAGCCGTTCCTCGAGAGCCCGCTGTGGCAGACGCTTCGAGGACGCAAGGTCGACGTGGACGATTCACGTTGGATGTCGCCGGTCAGCATCCAGGGCGCCCACATGATCCTCGACGACCTCTCGGACACGTTCGAGGTGGACAAGCAGAACAGCTGAGTCGAACAGCTAACCTGAACGGCGCCCGCTCACACAGGAAGCCGTCGACTTGTCTGTTCTCTCACGCACGTCTGTTCTCTCACGCACGACCGCCCGCACGTCCGTTCGTCGTGTCTCGATCCTGGGGATCACCGCCACGATGCTCGTCCTCGGTGGTTGCTCGTCCGACTCGTCGGACGATCCGGCGAGCACCATCGTCCGGACCACTACGTCGATCGCCGGTGCCGGCGTGATGGGCATCGAACGCGACACCGCCACCGCGTGCCCGACGCCGACGCAAGCCGACCCGGGAGCGGGCCCCGGGGTGAAGCGTCGAGTCGTACACACTGCGGGTGAAACCGAGGTTCCTTCCGATCCCCAACGGATCGTGGTCCTCGACAGCGTCTCGATGGACGCCGTGTGCGCCCTCGGCCTGTGGGAGCGGGTAGTGGGCGCCGCGACCGGTGTCGACTCACCTCAACCGTCGTACCTGGGTTTCGGCATCTCGGAGATTCCGAGTGTCGGCCCCGTGAGCGCACCTGACGTCAACGCCGTGAAGGCCGCCGCGCCGGACTTGATCCTCGGGTCCAGTCCGGCGTCCGACGGCTTGTACGGGCAACTCGACGCCATCGCCCCCACCGTGTTCGCGGGCTCGGATCCCGTGTACTGGAAAGCGCAGTTCGCCCTCGCCGGCCAGGCACTGGGCCGTTCGTCCGCGGCTGCGACGGAGCTGGACCGCTACCAGCAGGACGTCGTGCAGCTCGGCGACGCATTGAATGCATCGCAGACGCAGGCATCAGTGGTTCGGTTCGGTTCGAAGGACCTGCAGATCGAGGGCCCCGCATCCTTCGCCGGACAGATCCTCAGCGACGTCGGCGTCCGGCGCCCACCGGCGCAGCGATTGACCGATGCGACCACGGCACCGATTCCGGCCGACGATCTCAGCGCCGCCGAAGGGGACTTGATCTACGTACTCTTCGACGGGCCGAACGGTCGTACCTACGGCACCGAGGTCATGAAGAGCGACCAGTGGCAGGACCTCGCCGCTGCCACCGACCGACGTGTGTTCGTAGCGGAAGACGACATCTGGAGCGGAAACGGGATGACTGCTGCCCGTGCCGTATTGGCGGACTTGAAGGGAACCTTGAACGGATATGCCAGCTGACTGGAACGAACCACAACTCCGACATTCGAAGCGGCTCGCCACAACTGTGACGGTCGGGTTCTGACATGCCGATCCCCGAATTCATTGTTGCACTGCGCGAGAAGGTCGGTCATGCGCCGCTCTGGCTGTCCGGAGTGAGCGTCGTGATCCGCGACGACGACGGCCGGATCCTGCTCACCCGCCGCGCCGACAACGGTCAGTGGGCCGTCGTGTCCGGCGTTCTCGAGCCTGGGGAGGAACCGTCGGCGGCGGCGGTGCGCGAGGCGAAGGAAGAAACCGGCGTCGACGCCGAATTGGTTCGGATCACGAGTGTCGATGTCACAGAGCCCATTACGTACCCCAACGGCGACGTGACTCAGTACCTCGACGTGTGTTTCCTGGCCAGGTGGACCGGCGGAGATGCACACGTGGCGGACGACGAAAACCTCGAGGTCGCGTGGTTCGCGCCGAGCGCACTGCCTTCGGACATGACGGAAACCTCGCGCCTGCGCCTCGCAAAAGCGTTGCTGGACAAGCCGGAAGCGTGGTTTCAGCGCTAGCCCGCTCTCAATACACGGCCGAAGCCCGATTCCCGCGTGTGCAGGAGTCGGGCTTCGGCGTGTAGGTCGCTCTCTAGAAGTCCCAGTCATCGTCTTCGGTGTTGACTGCCTTGCCGATGACGTAGGAGCTACCCGAGCCGGAGAAGAAGTCGTGATTCTCGTCCGCATTCGGTGAAAGTGCCGACAGGATAGCCGGATTGACGTCCGTCTCGTCCTTCGGGAAGAGGCCTTCGTAGCCGAGATTGTTGAGCGCCTTGTTGGCGTTGTAGCGCAGGAACTTCTTGACATCCTCGGTCAGACCGACGCCATCGTAGAGGTCCTGGGTGTAGTCGACCTCGTTCTCGTAGAGCTCGAAGAGCAACTCGAACGTGTAGTTCTTGAGCTCCTCACGCTCGGCCTCGGTGAGCTGTTCGAGGCCCTTCTGGTACTTGTAGCCGATGTAGTACCCGTGCACGGCCTCGTCGCGGATGATGAGGCGGATGAGGTCTGCGGTGTTGGTGAGCTTGGCTCGCGAGGACCAGTACATCGGCAGGTAGAAGCCGGAGTAGAAGAGGAAGCTCTCGAGGAGCGTCGATGCGACCTTGCGCTTGAGCGGCGACTCGCCGTTGTAGTAGTCGAGAACGATCTGCGCCTTGCGCTGCAGGTTGGGGTTCTCCTCCGACCAGCGGAACGCGTCGTCGATGTCGGGGGTGGAGCACAGCGTCGAGAAGATCGAGCTGTAGCTCTTCGCGTGCACCGATTCCATGAAGGCGATGTTGGTGTACACCGCTTCTTCGTGGGGAGTGATCGCGTCCGGGATGAGGCTGACGGCGCCGACCGTTCCCTGGATGGTGTCGAGCAGCGTCAGGCCCGTGAAGACGCGCATGGTGAGCTGCTGCTCCTGCGCGGTCAGCGTTCCCCAGGACGGGATGTCGTTGGAGACCGGCACCTTTTCGGGCAGCCAGAAGTTGCTGACGAGGCGATCCCATACCTCGGCGTCCTTCTCGTCCTGGACGCGATTCCAGTTGATGGCGGAAACGCGACTGACCAGCTTGACCATAATTCCTACCTAGCGAGAGAGATACTGCCGAATGTTGGCTTGCCTGAACACTACCCGTTGTGTCGGGTCCGCGATGCCAACACAACAACATGTGTCGCACGCGCCCCTCCACGAGTACAAAAAATGTGATATCAATTAAATATCACTTACCGATGGAAAGCGAGTCTCGCATGACCAGCACACCCACCGTGGCCGAGAAACCGACCGGTGTCGCCACCACAACGATCGCCGAACGCCCAGGCTGGGACCTGTCCGGCAGCTGGATGCTCCTCGGCGGCGTCCTTCTCTTCCTGGCCGGAATCGCGCTGTCCGTCGTTGGCGGAGTTCTGGGACTCTTCGCCCTGATTCCGGTCGGAGTGGTGCTGTTCATCGCGTCACTCCCCCTCCTGATGGGCCTGACCTTGGTGCAACCTAATCAAGCCCGAGTTCTGCAACTTCTCGGAAGCTCGTACAGCGGCACCTTGCGCACGCCGGGACTGCGATGGACAAACCCGCTGACGGTCCGTCGATCGATCTCGACGCGCATCCGAAACCATGAGACCGGTCAGGCGAAAGTGAACGACGCCGACGGCAATCCCATCGAGATCTCGGCGGTGGTCGTCTGGCAGGTGGCCGACACAGCGCTCGCCTCGTTCCAGGTGGACGATTACGAGGAGTTCGTCTCCGTACAGACCGAGGCGGCCGTCCGCCATATCGCCGGTAGCTACCCGTACGACGCCGAAGGCCGAGTCTCGTTGCGCGAGAACGCCGATATCATCACCACCACCTTGTCGGAGGAGGTTCACGCCCGCGTGCGTGCGGCGGGTGTCGAAGTTATCGAGACACGCATCAACAGGCTCTCGTATGCACCGGAGATCGCCAGCGCGATGCTTCGGCGCCAGCAAGCGGGTGCTGTGATAGCCGCCCGCAAGCAAATCGTCGAAGGCGCGGTGTCCATGGTCGACATGGCACTCAAGCAGCTCGAGGAGAAGCACGTCGTCGAACTCGACGAGGAACGCAAGGCGACGATGATCAGCAACCTTCTGGTCGTGCTGTGCGGCGACCGCGACGCACAACCGGTGCTGAACACCGGTTCGCTCTACCAGTAAAGGAAAGGCCACATGGCCACGGAT
>NZ_CAURKP010000241.1:0-6523 GCF_963525155.1 uncultured Rhodococcus sp. | reverse complement strand
GTCTCGTAGTCGTGGTCGTCGATCTTGGGTCGGAGCTTCTGCTCCTTGATGACCGTCAGCTGCTGGTTCTTACGTGACTCACGTGCCTTCTGTGCAGCCTCGTACTTGAACTTGCCGTAGTCCATGATCTTGCAGACCGGCGGACGGGCGTCAGGAGCTACCTCGACCAGGTCGAGGTCGGCCTCAAGGGCCAAGCGGAGTGCATCTTCAACACGCACGATGCCTACCTGTTCGCCGCCAGGTCCGACCAAACGAACCTCGGGAACGCGGATACGATCGTTGATGCGGGTCTCAGTGCTGATGGGGCCTCCTAGGTTGAACGGTGCGGTCTTCATGACCGCACGCAGCCCGTACCGCCCGCACCCCAACAAAAAAGCCCCGCTGTGATGATTGCTCATCCGCGGGGCCCGATGTCGACCGATCACATAAGATCCAGCTCACGCCGAAACCTATCTCCTCGACTGAGCGAGGAACCTGACGAAGAATGATCTCCGATAACAGGTGACCGGAACCACTGAACTGCAGTTTCACCTGCCGCGCAGAGGTGGGAGTCGGACTCCACTTGCTGCCCCCGAACAAGTCGGAGGCGGTCGTTGCAACAAGAGTAACAGGTCGCCACAGATGAAAGAAATCGGTGCCGCTCCCAGTGCTGCCGGGAGAGGCCCGATTCAACACCGTCACGGCCTGATGGAATCCTTACATCCATGAGTGAGAACTTCGAGGCAGAACAGAACACCGACGGCGCGAACCCCGACATCCGCGAACTCTCCGAAGTTCCCGCGGTCGAGGTCATCAGCCGCGCTGCAGTGATGCTGATGAGTTCGGCTGCCGAAAAACTCGGCCTCTCCGACGCCGATCCGTCTTCCAGCCCCTACCTGGACCTCGACGAAGCGCGTCGCGTCATCACGGCACTTGCCGGACTCGTTACTGCGTCGGTCGAATACCTCGGCCCTCATGCCGGACCCATCCGTGAAGGCCTCCAAGCCCTGCAGCGCGCGTTCCGTGAGGCGTCCTCGCACCCGGACGAGCCAGGAAAGGGACCGGGCGAGAAGTTCACCGGTCCGGTCTACTGAGTTGGCAACCGCCAACAAGACTCAACCGACGCCCGAGGACGTCGACGCATTCATTTCACGCGTCGACGACCGCAAACGCGCCGACGCCGTGGAGCTGATCTCCCTGCTGTCGGCCGCAACCGGCGAGCCTGCTGTCATGTGGGGCTCGAGCATCATCGGATTCGGGGCACGGCACTACCGATATGCGAGTGGCCACGAAGGTGACACCCCACTGATCGGATTCTCCCCCAGGGCCACCGCGCTCACGTTGTACTTGTCGCTGAACTTCGACGACTACACCGACACGCTCGCTCGCCTCGGCAAGCACAAAATCGGCAAGGGCTGCCTGTACGTCAAACGGCTGAGCGACGTCGATATGACGGCCCTGACCGAACTGATCACGGATTCCGTTGCCGCAGCCCGCAACATGATCGACTGAGTCACTCACCTACGGGGAGAAACAGGCCGAGCGTCTTCGGGCGGTTGCCCGAAGACGCTCGAATCGCGTGGTGTGAAGTGATCGTTCGTCAGCGTGGCCCGACGCATTCGATCGAGTCGAAACCACCGCACGGCGTCGCGCTCGCGACACCAGCCGATGAGAAACCACTGACCACGGTCCTGCGCCAGAATGTGCGGCTCAACTGCCCGCACCGTCTCCGCACCGTCCCCATCCACGTAGTGCAACGACACGACTCGACTCTGTTCGAGACCCTGCTCGACGGCCTGCCGGTTCGCGCGCGAATCCGTCAGAACCCCGCCGTCACCGCGAATCCACACGCGGCCACCGAGCTCGGCGACCTTGCGACGACTCTCCTCGTCCATCACATCGAGCAGTTTCGCCAGCGCTGCTCGCCCATCCGGCGCAAACGGAGCATCACCCATCGCCGTCAAGGCCAACGCGATCGAAACTGCCTGCGGAACAGTGAAATTCACCGGCGGCAGCGTGGCGCGACCCACGAGTCGGTATCCACCTCCGGGACCTGAGCGCGCTTCGATCGCCGCACCCGACATCATCAGCGTCTCGATATCCCTCTTGATCGTCCGGGTGGTGACACCGAATTCCTCGGACAATCGGGAGCACGTAGTCCCTCGATCGCCCTGTCGCCGAAGTTCCTCGACGAGAGCATGCAATCTCGCAGCTCGATTCACGTTCACCAGTGTCTCAGATTCCGATACCAAACGGTGACATAATTGGTGACACTCTGTTGTCACCAACCCGGGTGCACTGTAAGTACATGAAAACTCACATCGTTCTTGTTCCCGGATTCTGGCTCGGTTCATGGGCTTGGGATGCAGTACTCCCCCACCTCGAGCGTTCCGACACCCGCGTGACCAGCCTGACACTGCCCGGGCTCGACGCCGTAGACACAGATCGATCAGCGGTCACCTTCGACGCTCACGTCCGTGCAGTCGTCGACGCCGTATCGGACTCCGACGAGCGCACGGTCTTGGTCGTACACAGCGGCGCCGGCCCGGTGGGGTACGCCGTCACCGATCGCATCCCGGATCGCGTCGCTCGGATCGTCTACGTCGACTCGGGCCCCATGCCCGACGGCGCAGCGCTGCGACCGGATCTCGCTTCGGATGTCATCGAGATTCCGCTCCCCACGTGGGCAGAGCTCGAAGCGGACGGCAGCAGCCTCGAAGGACTCGACGAGAAAGCTCTGGAGACGTTCCGCGCCAACGCGGTCCCCGAACCGGCTGGGCCCGCGCGTGAGCCGATTGTCCTGACGAACGAAAAGCGCTACCAGGTGCCGTCAACCGTCGTTTGCAGCACCTTCCCCTCCGCGGTGATCGCCCAGATGGCCGACGGAGGTCATCCGATGGCCGCCGAACTGGCGAAACTCCCCGTGACGTACGTCGACCTCCCGACCGGCCATTGGCCGATGTGGTCGCGCCCCGAAGAGGTCGCCAACGTAATTCTCGAGGCCAGCACTTCCTGATCGACAAAGCAGTGATGCCGGGTCGATTCCGACCCGGCATCACTGACCGATTTCTACTTGCTCACGTTCTACTAGCTCACGGAAGCGGCTTTCTTCCGTGGCGCGGCCTTCTTTGCGGCAACTGCCTTCGTCGCACGCTTCTTGGTGATCGGCTTGGCCTTGACCGGCGCGTGCTGCGCGGTGAGAACCTCACTGAGGAACTTGCCCGTGTAGCTCTCGGGGACCGCGGCAACGTCTTCCGGCGTACCTTGCGCCACAACGGTTCCGCCGCCGGATCCACCCTCGGGTCCCATGTCGACGACCCAGTCCGACGTCTTGATCACGTCGAGATTGTGCTCGATCACGATCACGCTGTTGCCCTTGTCCACCAGACCGTTGATCACGATCAGGAGCTTGCGGATGTCCTCGAAATGCAGACCCGTGGTGGGCTCGTCGAGGATGTACACCGTGCGACCGGTGGACCGCTTCTGCAATTCGGCGGCGAGCTTGACGCGCTGCGCTTCACCACCGGACAGAGTCGGAGCCGGCTGACCCAGTCGGACATAGCCCAGGCCGACGTCGACCAGCGTCTTGAGGTACCGGTGAATTGAGGTGACCGGCTGGAAGAACTCGGCTGCTTCCTCGATAGGCATGTCGAGTACCTCGGCGATCGACTTGCCCTTGTAGTGGACCTCGAGCGTTTCACGGTTGTACCGGGCGCCGTGGCATACCTCGCAGGGCACGTACACGTCCGGCAGGAAGTTCATCTCGATCTTCAGCGTTCCGTCGCCGGAGCACGCCTCGCAGCGTCCGCCCTTGACGTTGAACGAGAATCGGCCGGGCTGGTAACCGCGGACTTTCGCTTCCGTGGTGGCCGCGAACAGGGTTCGGATCTTGTCGAACACGCCGGTGTACGTCGCCGCGTTCGATCGTGGAGTCCGGCCGATCGGAGACTGATCGACCTGCACGAGCTTGTCCAGCTGATCGAGACCGTTGATTCGTGTGTGACGCCCAGGTACCTGGCGTGCACCGTTGAGCTTGTTCGCCATGACGGTCGCGAGAATGTCGTTGACCAACGTCGACTTGCCCGAACCGGAGACACCGGTGACAGCGGTGAGAACACCCAGCGGGAAACTCACGTCGATGCCGTCGAGATTGTGCTCGCGAGCTCCGACGACCGTGACCTGGCGTTTGCGATCCACCGGTCGACGAATGGCCGGAACCTCGATGAAGCTACGACCTGACAGGTAGGCGCCGGTCAGAGATTCTTCACACGTCAGCAGTTCTTCGTATGGCCCGCTGTGGACGACCTTGCCGCCGTGCTCGCCGGCGTACGGTCCGATGTCGACTACCCAGTCGGACGTGCGGATCGTGTCTTCGTCGTGCTCGACGACGATCAGCGTGTTGCCGAGGTCGCGCAAGCGCGTCAGGGTTTCGATCAGTCGTCGATTGTCACGCTGATGCAGGCCGATGGACGGCTCGTCGAGTACGTACAGCACGCCGACGAGTCCGGAACCGATCTGCGTTGCCAAGCGGATTCGCTGGGCCTCGCCACCGGACAACGTGCCAGCGGCACGCGAGAGGGAAAGATATTCCAAGCCGACGTCGAGCAGGAACCCGAGTCGTGCCTGAACTTCCTTGAGGACCTGTCCCGCAATCGCCTCTTCGCGCGAGCCGAGAGTGAGGCTGTTCAAGAAGTCCGCGCAATCGGAGATCGACAGTTCACAGACCTCGGCGATGGACTTACTGCCGAAGTCTCCAGCCGCGATAGTTACCGACAGGATTTCCGGGCGCAGGCGAGCACCACCACACGCCGGGCACGGCGTGTCGCGCATGTACCCGTCGTACCGTTCCTTCATCTGATCCGATTCGGTCTGCTCGAGCCGGCGATGCAGGAACGGCATCACACCTTCGAACTCCGCGTAGTAAGAACGGGTACGGCCGTACCGATTCTTGTACCGGACGTGAACCTGCTCCTCGCTGCCTTCGAGGATTGCTTTACGGGCCTTCGCCGGCAACTTGTTCCACGGCGTCTTCATGTCGAAACCGAGGATGTCGCCGAGGCCGGAGAGCAACCGTCCGAAGTACTCCGAACTCTGGCCCATCGACCACGGCGCGATTGCTCCGTCTTCGAGACTCAAGTCGGGATCGGGAACCACCAGATCCGGGTCGACCTCCTTGCGGATACCGAGGCCGGTGCATTCCGGGCAGGCGCCATAGGGCGAGTTGAAGGAGAACGAGCGCGGTTCGAGATCGTCGATCGCGAGTGCGTGGCCATTCGGGCAGGCCAGCTTCTCGGAGAAACGACGCTCACGATCAGGTGCATTTTCTTCACGGTCGACGAAGTCGAGGACCACGATGCCTTCAGCCAAGCGAAGTGCGGTCTCGACCGAGTCGGTCAGGCGCTGCTTCGAACTCGCCTTGACCTGCAATCGGTCGACCACTACTTCGATGTCGTGCTTTTCCTGCTTCTTGAGCTTCGGCGGATCGGCCAGCGAATGGACGACACCGTCGACGCGCACGCGCGAGTAGCCCTGGGTGTTGAGCTGATCGAAGAGATCGACGAACTCGCCCTTACGAGTACGGACCACTGGTGCGAGGACCTGGAACTTGATGCCCTCCTCCATCTCGAGCACCTGGTCGACGATCTGCTGGGGCGTCTGACGTGCGATCTTCTCACCACACACCGGGCAGTGCGCCGAACCTGCGCGGGCATAGAGAAGTCGGAGGTAGTCGTAGACCTCGGTGATGGTGCCCACCGTCGAACGGGGGTTGCGGTTGGTCGACTTCTGGTCGATCGACACCGCAGGAGACAATCCCTCGATGAAGTCGACATCCGGCTTGTCCATCTGACCGAGGAACTGACGCGCGTATGCCGAGAGCGACTCGACGTAGCGGCGCTGACCTTCGGCGAAGATCGTGTCGAACGCGAGGCTGGACTTGCCGGAGCCGGACAACCCGGTGAAGACGATCAGGCTGTCTCGCGGGAGGTCGAGATCGACTCCTCGCAGATTGTGCTCACGCGCACCCCGCACGATCAGGCGATCCGCCACACCAATTCCCTTCATTGTCAATCGTCCGGGGCCGTCCCCCCGGAGAAGTCTCGAGTGGCTTCGCAAACGCGAGTCCTCGAGCGATCGTCATCGTAGGCCGAGCCACCGACACGTTTTTCTCACCAGGCGAGCCCATCGCTCTACCTGCCCCTATTCGAAGGTAGCCTGCGTTTCATGACGAATCAGCCCATCGTGATCGACGACTCCTACACCGGTCAGGTCTCCCCCGATTCTGCCCCTCAGCGGCGCACAGTCGAAGGCGCCGTCATCACGAAGATGTCGGTCGGCCCCATGGACAACAACACTTACCTCGTCGTCTGTTCCGCGACCGGGAAATCTCTCCTGATCGATGCGGCAAACGAGGCCGAGAAGATCATTGCGCTCATCGAACAGGAAGCACCTGTTTTCGATTCCATCGTCACCACCCACCAACACGGCGATCACTGGTTGGCTTTGCAGGACGTCCACGCTGCCACCAAGGTGCCGACCGCGGCTC